>CAYNCW010000150.1:0-7084 GCA_964395635.1 uncultured Oscillospiraceae bacterium | reverse complement strand
AAGTATTTGTGGTAAAATCAGAGGGTACCTATATTGGTTGGCATATTAGAAGTTTGTATACATTTGCAATGGGTTCCCAGCAAGGATCAAGCATCTGCCCACTTCCAATACCTTACGCAGCAGCGTGCTTTGACCCCTAAGGGGATACCGGTCAGTGCAGATTTGAGCAAATGAGGTGTTTTCTCGGTGCGCACAATCGCTGTTACCTCCGGCAAGGGAGGGGTTGGGAAATCCTGCAGTACTGCATACACCGGCGCCGCTCTAGCCAAGGCAGGGAAGAAAACGCTTTTGGTGGAACTGGGCGCCAATTTTAAATCTTTGGACCTGATTGTAGGGGCAAAATCTGTTTACGATATTGTGGATGTTTTTGCAGGTCGCTGCGATCCCAAAGAAGCTATTGTACCCTCCTCTCTATTTGCTGGCTTGGATCTATTGCCTGGGGGAATTTGTCCTCCGGCAGCAGCGAGCCATTCCGACCTCCATGCACTTCTAAAAAGCCTAAAAGGCCAATATGAATATGTTTTGTTGGACGGTGTAGATTTTTCTCTTTATCCTGTAACAACACCCCATACCATATGTATTGTAACAACCCCGGATTGCCTGTGTGTACGCGCCTGTTCCCAACAAGCCACCGAGCTATACGGTGCCGGTGCCAGCAATCTACGGCTGATTATCAACCGAGTTCCCCCCAAGATTCTGCCTATGCGGGATATGCGGGACTTTGACGATATTATCGACCAAATTGGGGTGCAGCTATTAGGGGTGATTCCCGAAAGCCCCAAGCTTCAATTCAGCTCCAACAATTCCGAAATAATAGATGAACAATCCTTAACCACCCAGGTTTTTGAAAATATTGCTGCCCGCCTTTTGGGCAAGCGCTGTCCGCTTATGGTTTATTAAGCTTGTTTTATTTACGTGTTATTGAATACTGGCAAAGGCTTAGCCGCATTTGCCTGATGAAAGTAGGGTTTCAATTTGACTATTGCACTTATCGCACACGACGCCAAAAAGGAATTAATGGTGCAGTTCTGTATTGCCTATTGCGGCATACTCAGCAGACATAAGCTATGCGCCACCGGTACAACCGGAAAATTGGTCAGCGAGGCAACCGGTCTGGAAATTACAAAATTCCTTAGTGGAGATCAGGGTGGAGCACAGCAAATTTCTTCCCGCATCTCCTACAATGAAATAGATCTGCTGCTGTTTTTTCGAGATCCCATCACAGTCAAGCCCAGGGAACCCAACGAAGCTTCTATGCTGCGGCTTTGTGATATGCACAACATCCCGGTGGCCACCAATATCGCCACAGCCGAAGCCCTTATCCACGCGTTGGAGCGGGGAGATCTGGATTGGCGAGATATTGTAAAACCCGCATATTAATCTTTACAACTCAATACCCCAAAAACGTTTAAGGTGGAACCAGTAACCGCTGCTACCGAACAGAGAGACACATTTCTGGCTGAAAGATGTGTCGCGGACCAAAACAGCGCGCCAAGACACCCACCCAGTTGGCTAACCGCCCGTATTCGCTGCGTTAAAGCGCAATGAGTGGCCACAGTGTATATTGCTGTGGCAAACAGGGTGGCAACGCGTGGCAAATGTCCTCGTCCCTTTTGCACAAATGCAGTTTGTGCAGGGTACGGGGTCTTTTTGTTTTCCGGGTGAAAAAGACAAGCCTTTGTTTTGAATATTTACACGAAAGGACGTTACACAAAATGGCACTGAAAACCAAATCCATCCGGGGTACCCGAGATGTGGTTCCGGCGGAAAGCCACCGCTGGCAGTATGTGGAGCGGGTTGCTCTGGAGGTTGCCGAAACCTATGGAATCCGGGAGATCCGCATTCCCACTATTGAAAAAACCGAGCTTTTCATCAAATCGGTGGGGGAGACCACCGATGTGGTGCAAAAGGAGATGTACACCTTTGACAAGGGCCGGGAATCCATTACCCTGCGGCCGGAGGGCACCGCCGGAACGGTGCGAGCGGTAATCGAAAACAGCCTTTTGGCAGATGCCTTGCCGGTAAAGGTCTGTTATATCCTTTCGTGCTTTCGCCATGAAAACCCCCAAGCAGGCCGCCTGCGGGAATTTCACCAATTTGGTGTAGAATATTTTGGCAGCCCATCCCCCACTGCCGATGCCGAGGTTATCGGCACAGCCCGAGATCTCTTTGACCGCCTAGGGCTCACCGGCATCAGCCTGCGGCTCAATTCCATCGGCTGCCCCAGCTGCCGTCCCGGTTACCACAAAGAGCTGGTGGCCTATTATCGCTCCCACTACGATAGCCTATGTGATACCTGCAAAGAACGGCTGGAAAAAAACCCTCTGCGGCTATTGGACTGCAAAAACCAGTCCTGCTCACAGCTGGCTAAGGAGGCCCCTGTTATCCTCAAGCACCTGTGTGAGGACTGCGACAACCATTTTGACGGACTGAAAAAACGCCTGGATGCTATGAAGATTGCCTATGTGGTGGATCCCTACATTGTCCGGGGGCTGGACTATTACACCAAGACGGTGTTTGAGTTTGTAACCGACCAAATTGGCGCCCAAGGCACCGTATGCGGCGGCGGACGCTATGATCTCCTCACTGAACAGATGGGCGGCCCCACCACCCCCAGCCTTGGCTATGCCATGGGCTTGGAGCGGCTTTTGATGGTGATGGATGCCGGTGGATGCCCCTTCCCAGAGCCAAAAGCCTGTGACCTATACCTGGGCAGCATGGGGGAAGCAGAAAACATCCGGGCGTTGGAAATCGCCTCCCACCTGCGCCAAGAAGGCTTTTTGGTGCAGTGCGACAGCATGGATCGTTCGGTAAAAGCACAGATGAAATATGCCAACAAAATCGGTGCCCGTTTTGCCTGTATTCTCGGCTCTCAAGAGATGGAGAACCAAGGGGTGACGGTGAAAAATATGCAAACCGGCGAAGGGCAAGATCTGGCCCTTACCCCAAAAGATTTTTCCTCTATGCTCTACAGCAGCATGATAGACCTGGACACTGTAAACCTGGAAAATAAAGGAGAGTAAACGCAAATGGCAGATACAATGAACGGCTTAAAGCGCACCCATTATTGCACCGACCTGTGTGAAAATAACATTGGGCAATCTGTGGTAGTGGCAGGATTTGTGCAAAAAATCCGAGACAAGGGCAGCCTTGTATTTATCGATTTACGGGATCGTTCCGGCATCCTGCAGCTGATGTTTGATGACAAAACCCCTGCAGAGCTGTTGGAAAAGGCAGCGACTGTCCGGGCTGAATATGTGCTGATGGCAAAGGGTGTGGTGCGGGAACGCTCCAGCAAAAACCCAGAAATAAAAACTGGCGGCATCGAGATATTTGTGGAGGATCTGCGCATCCTGTCCGATTCGGCAACACCACCTTTTGAAATCACCCACCAAACCAACGTAAAAGAAGAGCTGCGGCTGCGCCACCGGTATTTGGATCTGCGCCGGAGCGAGATGCAACATGCTATGATTATGCGGCACAAAATTGTTAAAGCTGCCCGGGACTATTTTGACAAAGAAGGGTTTTTGGAAATCGAAACCCCCATTCTAATCAAATCCACCCCGGAAGGTGCACGGGACTATTTGGTACCCTCCCGGGTGCATCCCGGCAGCTTTTATGCGCTGCCCCAATCCCCCCAGCTGTATAAACAGCTTTTAATGCTCTCAGGCTACGACCGCTATATGCAGATTGCCCGCTGCTTCAGGGACGAAGACCTCCGGGCCGACCGCCAGCCGGAATTTACCCAAATCGACCTGGAGATGTCCTTTGTTGAAGAAGAGGATGTCATGAGCATCAACGAAGGCTTTATCGTCCATGTGTTCCGCGAGGTGCTGGGCAAGGAGGTTAAGACCCCTTTCCGCCGCCTGCCCTATACCGAGGCTATGGACCGCTTTGGCTCGGATAAGCCGGATACCCGGTTCGGCCTGGAGCTGTGTGATCTCACCCCTCTCCTTCAAAGCTGTGCATTCAAGGTATTCGCCGGTGCCATCCAGGAGGGCGGCAGTGTCCGCGCCATCAATGTCAAGGGTGGGGCCGATACCTTGTCCCGCAAAGAAATTGATAAGCTGGTGGAGTTTGTCAAGACATATAAAGCCAAGGGCCTCGCCTTTACCCGCCTCACCGCCGACGGAGAATCCTCCTCCTACGAAAAATTCCTCACCGATGCCGAAAAGGATGCCATCCGCAAGGCATTGGATGCCCAAACCGGGGATGTGCTCCTCATTGTGGCGGACAGCGACAACAACGTGGTATACGATAGCCTGGGCGCTTTGCGTGTGGAGCTGGCAAACCACCTGAACCTGATTGCGGAAGACAGCTTCGACTTCCTCTGGGTGGTGGATTTCCCCCAATTCGAGTACGACCCGGAAGAAAACCGCTATGCCGCCAAACACCATCCCTTCACCTCCCCCAAGCTGGAGGATTTGGATCTGCTGGAAACAGCCCCGGACAAGGTGCGTGCCAGAGCCTACGATATGGTGCTCAACGGATGCGAAATTGGCGGAGGCTCTATCCGCATCAACAACCCCCAGCTGCAGCAGCGTATGTTTGCAGCCCTTGGGTTGGACGATGCCACCCAACAAGAGCGGTTCGGATTCCTGCTGGAAGCCTTCCAATACGGTGTTCCCCCTCATGGCGGACTGGCATTTGGCCTAGATCGCCTTGTGATGCTGATGTTGGGCAAAACCTCCATCCGGGACGTTATTGCCTTCCCCAAGGTGCAAAATGCCAGCGATCTAATGGCTGGTTGCCCTTCCAATGTACCGGTGAAAAACCTGGAAGAGCTGCATATCCAAACAGCACCCCAATCCTAAACATCCCTTTTCAGGCGCCATCACGGCGCCTGAGTGTGTCGACATAAAGTCCACACACTTTGAGGGGGGATCCAATGCCCCCCTCAATACACCCCCGGTTCCGCGTACTGACGCGGGTTATGGTGTCTTTCGGGGCAAGTGAATTGCCCCTTCGACAATTGTAACCTGCTGCGGCGGAATTCTGTCTACATTCTGAGGCGCCGTTTCGGCGCCTTTTTATTTTTTAAAATCTATCTCATAGCAGTTGGTCCCAACAGGGCATTTTGAATAGCGTCAGGAATATCCGGGCATAGGAATCTTTCAAAAGGAGATACTAAATGCAGCGAATTTTTACTCGCTTGATTATAATACCGATTGGGAGATGTTTTTATGGGTAAGAAAAACGAGAAAATACTGCACGGCAATCAGGCCAAGGTGGATAAACACAAGGATATTCAAAGTGTGTATACCACAAACTCGGTGACCAATGTTGTAAACTACAACGACAGCGCAGATGTAACAAAAGAGGTGGATATTTGGGAGGCAAAAAAATACTCGGAAGAAAACCAGAAATAAGCCTGTTCTACAATCAAAAGCTTGAATTATAGCGCATATTCTGTTATGATAAAATCAGATTATAACACAGTAAAATAGAATCTGCGTTAGGAGTGTCAGCATGACAACATTTTTGATATTGGCCGTTGTAGTTGTCGCGTTGGGGCTGTTATTGGGGCTCGGATTTGCATTTGGCCTGTTTCGCGTGGAGTGGGCAGGCGAAACAGAGAAAGAAACGGCAGAAGAAGAAGCACTCCCCCAGGACATCCCCGCCTTTCAGCCACAACATTCTGAGTACCAAGAGATACCGGTGAGTGAACTATCCTATCCCGAGGCGCAGGATCTATTCGACTACACCCCCCAGGAAGAGGATGTGCTGGATCTACCCCAAGAAACAGACCAGGAGTCGGCCTATCATGAGGAGGACGCACATTCTATAACCTATGATCCACTGTGTGATTTTAAGGTTGGACGCAGCTATCTGTTGGATTGCCAAAAAAGCCTTCTAGCTGCAAAACAAAGCCAACTCACCATGGCCCTGGCATACTTTGATTTTGACCGTTTCCGCTTTCTCAATTCCTTAAAGGGACAGTCTATTGGGGATTACGCCATTACACACATGTCCTTCGAGGTAAAAGGCATCTTCCCAGAAGGCTCGATATGCAGCAGAATCTCAGCAGATCACTTTGTTGTATTATTCCCCATAACCGATAGGGAAATTATGCAAACCTACGCAGAGCAGCTTAAACGCGCATCAGATAGAATCCGAGAGGATTTGGGGGTAAAAAGCGGACTGCGCATCAGCCTGGGAGTAACCTTTACCCAGGAAGAACGGGATTACGACATCGGTTTACTGATTCAGCGCGCCAATATTGCCCGCCACTGCATGAAGACAAACAAAACCGAGCTGTTTGGTGTATTCGATGATTCTATGCTCACCTCCTATTTGTATGGGGAATCTGCACTGGAGGATTATAAAGAACACCAATACGACGACGACTTCACCCTCTATCTCCAACCGGTGGCAGATCTTTCCCGTGGGCGAATCGCCGGTGGGGATGTACTGGTTCGGTGGCGCTGCCACGAGGATACCGGCAAAGATATTTTGCTCACCACCGATAATGGCAGAATGCCGGGCAGCAACCAAAAAATTGTATACCAAACCAGCCGGTGGATGGCCCGCTGGCGCAAAGCGGACAAGGAACCTATTCATGGATTTGTCTATCTTTCTGCCACAGATCTATACAAAGAGGATATCGACGGATTTGTAGCCCAGTGCATCAACGAATTTCAGCTACAAGAACGTTTGCTGGTAGTTGAGGTGGATGTCTCTACCATACGTTTGAATTGGTCGGTGGCACAATCCCAGCTTAAAAAACTCAACGATGTGGGGGTGCAGATTGCAGTTGTGGGTATCGACCGTGGATACACCAATCTAGACTCCTTAGCAGGACTGCCTATCCACTTTGTTAAGCTGCACAAAAGCTATCTATACAATATGGAGCGCAGCCAAGAGCGGATGAGCGAGGTGCAGCGTATCATTGCATCTGCTGCCCAGCACGACTTCCAGCCTATCTTTGAAGGGGTGGATAACCAGGAGCAAGCCGCCCTGTTGCGAAAGGCAGGCACCAGCATTGTACAGGGTAGATACGCGGGATTCACCACCACCCCCGAGGATTTTGCCAAAAACCTCCACGAGTATATCATAAAGCAACGCGCAACTATAGACGCCACTA
>CAYNCW010000149.1:0-7154 GCA_964395635.1 uncultured Oscillospiraceae bacterium | reverse complement strand
CGGCAAGGGCTTTTAAGGTTTTATATTGCGCTTCTGTCAGTGTATAGGTTATTCCGTCCACTTCCAGTGTATTTTCCATCAAGTTGATTGTGGTTTTCTGGTAATCCTCCCGGACTATTAAAAAGCTTGCCTGCACTGGGGCAGCATTATTTTCCTGACTTTTTGGCAGGGGGGGAAGATCTCTTAGTGCCACAGCAATGGGGTGATCCGGCTCATTGCGGGGGGAATAGAAATAGGATGCCAGCAACTGATACGCTAGCCCGCCTGAATCGTATAAATATAAATCATATAGTTCATCCTGTGTCACCACAAAGGGATTGGCCGCTTGAATGGTGGGCTGCGTCTCGGTATGGGCAGATGCCAACAGAGGTGCGGCCTGTTGGGGTGATTCAGAAGTACTGTCCAGTGGGTGTTGGGCGGGTTGGGATTCTGATGAGAATGACTGCTCTTGGGGGGAAGAGGGAATAGAGGAACTTAGGGTAGAGGATGGGTTCTCAGATGGTGTGCTTTCCACCGATGCTGTGGTGCAGGATGTGAGCAGCAGAGCCATGCATACTAGGAAAGCAAGGGTATGTAGCGTACGGTTCATAATCGTTCTCCTGTTGTCGTGCAAACCCACCAAAGGCTAGGTATTGCCACCGGCTTAGATGTTTACAAGGGCAAGGGGGCATCCAGGGAAAGAAATGGTGTAGGGGGAGTTATTCTCCTGTGCATTGGGGGTTGGTGAGTTCAAATCGCTCATCAATATTTTCTTCCCCCCACTGGCACATCAGCTCCAAGATGGGAAAGAGGGAACGACCTTTTTCGGTAATGGAATACTCTACCTTTGGGGGAATTTGGGCGTATACCTGGCGGTGAATCAGCCCATCTGCTTCCAGTTCTCTCAGCTGGTTTGTCAGGGTTCTTTGGGATACCACAGTGATATAGGATAAAAGCTGGTTAAAGCGTTTGGTGCCGTTTTCAATGAGGTAATACAGGATAAGGGGTTTACAAACGCCCCCTATCATTTTCAGGGTTACTTCCATTTCGCAGGTTACCTTTATTTTCTCCATAGTGTCTCCTATTAGTGAACTATACGTTACTTACAGCAATTTGCGTATATACTTATAAGCAATAGATGTACAAGTAGACTGTTTAGTAAAGTATAAAGGAACATCTAATATTTGTAAAGGAGTATGCGGCAATAGGAAAAAACAGCATATGACGTAGGAGCACAATAAGTGCTTACTGTTATGTGCTTTGTCTTGCAGTTTATAGGATGGGGCTATATAATAAAGGTACAATACGCGGGAGAGAGGCGGATAGGACATGATAAAAATGGGTGCCATTGTACTGGACTCCAGCAACGCCGATGCATTAGCCGATTTCTATGCCAAGCTATTGGGTTGGACAAAGCGCCGCTATGATGCAGAATGGGTGATTGTGGCCAGTGATCAGGGGGAAGGGCTACCACTGGTATTCCAAGAGATAGAGAACTATCAGCCACCGGTTTGGCCCGGAAAAACTGGAGAGCAACAGCAGATGGTTCACTTGGATTTCTATGTTGAGGATGTGGAGCTGGGGGTGAAGTACGCAGTTTCTTGTGGTGCAAAGGTATCCCAGGAGCAACTAAGTGGCGACTGGCGGGTTCTTTTGGATCCGGCAGGGCATCCCTTCTGTATCCTGCCCAACACACCACCTGCTGAAAATTAGGCAAAAAAACCAAGCCGTGCAGTTGCCTGCACGGCTCAGTCTGTAGACATAACTCTGCCGCAGCAGTTTTAAATTTGTCGAAGGGGCAATTCAATTGCCCCGAAAGACACCATAACCCGCGTCAGTACGCGGAACCGGGGGTGTATTGAGGGGGCTTTGGATGCCCCCTCAAAGCGTGTCGACTATATGTCGACACGCTCAGCCGTGCAGTTGCCTGCACGGCTTGGTTTTTATTTACCCATATTCATTGTTACAGTAGATAGAAAAGTAAAATAGCCTAACCCAGATACGCCTTTTTCACCGCTTCATCGTTGAGCAGCTCTTTACCGGTACCTTTCATAGTCAGGCGGCCGGTTTCCAGCACATAGGCAGTATCAGCAATGTGCAGTGCCATATTGGCGTTTTGCTCAATGAGCAGTATGGTAACCCCTTGGCGGTTTATCTCCTTGATAATGTCAAAGATGCCCTTTACAATCAGTGGGGCAAGGCCCAGAGAAGGTTCATCCATCATCATCAGCTTGGGGCGGCTCATCAGTGCCCGGCCAACGGCCAACATCTGCTGTTCACCGCCAGACATAGTGCCTGCTGCCTGCCAGGAACGCTCTTTGAGCCGGGGAAACAATTCATACACCCATTGGAGGTCCTTTTCCAGGCTATCCTTGCGCAGATATGCGCCGATTTTTAGGTTTTCCAGCACGGTTAAATCCGGGAACACCCGGCGGCCTTCCGGCACCAAGGTGATGCCTTTGGGAACGATACGGTCGGGAGAAAGGGCGGTGATATCCTCCGACTGGAGGAGGATACGGCCGGATGCGGGTTTGACAAGACCGGCAATGGTGCGCAGCATGGTAGATTTACCTGCGCCATTTGCGCCGATAAGGGTGACGATTTCCCCTTCAGGAACCTCCAACGTAATGCCCTTTACCGCTTCAATACCACCATAATTAACCCGCAAATCTTCAATTTTCAACATCGTCTGCCACCCCCAAATACGCTTCGATAACCCTCTGGTCGTTTTGCACCTCTTGGGGAGTACCCTGGCAAATGAGCTTGCCAAAGTCCAGCACATAAATTTTGTTGGATATCTGCATGACCAAATCCATGTGATGCTCTATCATAAAAATAGTCAGTTTGTATTCCTCTCGGATTTTCTGGATAAAGCTGGTGAGATCCTGGGTTTCCTGGGGGTTCATACCTGCGGCAGGTTCATCCAACAATAGGAGAGAGGGGCCGGTAGCCAAGGCCCGGGCAATTTCCAGACGGCGCTGTAAGCCATAAGGTAGGCTGGAAGCCACTGCATCCTTTAAATGGGCCAGGTTTTGCTGTTCCAGCAGTGCCATGGCTTCCTCCCGCATTCGCAGTTCCTCCTTGGCATTGAGCCGGAAGGTGGCGGAAAACACGTTCTGCTTGGCGCGCATATGTTTGGCTATCAAAACATTTTCAAAGACGGTGAGAGAACCGAACAGGCGGATGTTTTGAAAGGTGCGGGCAATTCCCCGGTGGGTAATCTGGTCGGGGGTTCGGCGCACCACATCGGTGTATTTTCCGTCATTTTGGCCTTTGTACATGGCTTTCATTTTGCCTTGGGGGTGGTTTTGCTGGATGACCTCTCCATTTAGAGAAATGCGGCCGTTGGTGGGCTCATATACACCGGTGATACAGTTGAAGGCAGTGGTTTTGCCTGCTCCATTGGGGCCGATAAGGGCTACAATTTCCCCTTTGTTCACCTGGAGAGAGAGGTTATCTACAGCAACAACCCCGCCAAACTGCATGGTGACATCCTCCAGCAGCAGTACATTTTCAGCCATTGCCTTCACCCACCTTTGCCTTGGATGTGCCAAACTTGCTTTTCAGTTCCCTGAGCACCTGGGGCAGCTCCTTGTTGCCCATAATACCCTTGCGGAAGAACAGCACCACCGCCATGATGATAACCGAGAAAACCACCAGACGAAACCCGTTGCGGAAGATGGTGGGTGCACTGATACCCAGTAGTGTACCACTGTCCAGCCCACGCAGCCACCATTCCGAGGCGGAGATAAACAGCAGGGCACCGATACAGCTGCCGGAAATAGAGCCGATACCACCCAATACCACAATCAGCAGTATTTCATAGGTCATGGCAGATTTAAAGTTGTTTGCCTGCACTGTACCGGCAAACATAGCTAGCATAGCGCCACCCACCCCTGCAAAAAAGGAGCTGATGCAAAAGGCAAGCTGTTTGTGTCGGTACAGGTTGATGCCCATAGCTTCGGCAGCCACCTCGTCCTCCCTGATGGCTTTAAAGGCTCTGCCGTAGGAGGAGTTCACCAGCATAACAATGATACCGATGCATACCGAAGCCAGAAGCACCGTTACAAAGGTGCTAAGGCCAATGGTAGTACTACCCAGCTTTAACTGAAAGGAGTTGAGGCGTATATAGCTTTTCAGTGGGTTGGAACCGTTGGTGATAGGCCCAAGCTTGCCCCACTGAAAGACCGCGCGGATGATTTCGGCAAAGCCAAGAGTGGCAATGGCCAGGTAGTCGCTTTTCAGCCGCAGCACCGGCAGCCCAATAAGGAAGGCCACAGCAGCAGCGATGAGACCCGCAAATATCAGCGCGATTAGCACTCCTAGCACCATCCCAAACCCACCCATGGCATTTTCCAGCACCTCTGGGAAGCTGAAGTTGATGACGCTGTTGTAATACTTATAAACAGATACCCGGTCTGCTTGGGGAATGGTGAAAATAGCGTAGGTATAGGCCCCTAAAAGCATAAAGCCTGCCTGGCCCAGCGAAAACAAGCCTGTGAATCCATTCAGCAGGTTCATAGAGACAGTAACCAAGGCGTAAATGGAGCCCTTTTTTAGTACGGTGAGCAGCATAGCCATGGAGTCGGTGGGGCGAATGGTTTGCTCCAAAATAATGGTTAAAGCAAATAGGCAAAGCAAAAGAACGGCTGTAATAAGGTTGTTTTTGCTGACTTTTTTCATAATATCCCCACCTCCTTAAACCTTTTCATTGGTCTTTTCACCGAACAGGCCGGTGGGCTTAAAGACCAGAATAATAATTAACAGCACAAAGGTAAATGCGTCCGAAAAGGTGGCCAGCTCCAGGGGCGCTTTGATAACACCGGCCTGTACCAGTATGGTATCCATACCCTTGATAAAGCTTTCGCAGATGCCGATGAGGAAAGCCCCAAGCACTGCACCGGGAATTGAGCCGATGCCACCAAATACAGCGGCAACAAAAGCTTTCAGGCCAGGCATAGCACCTGCTGTGGGAATTACACCGGGGTAGTTGGAGAAATAGAGCATAGAGCCAACTGCAGCAAGAAAAGAACCGATGACAAAGGTCATAGAAATAACCGAGTTTATCTTGATTCCCATAAGCTGGCTTGTCTCAAAATCTTTTGCCACAGCCCGCATGGCCATGCCGATTTTGGTGTGCTTGATCAGCAAAACCAAGCCCACCACCAGCAGGATGGTCAAAAAAGGTGTTATCACGGTGACCCGCTTGGTGGTGGCACCAAACACGGTTATAGAATCGGATATCCAGGGAATAGCGGGGTAGTTTTTGTTTAGTCCCCCTGTTATGTATAGTGCAAGGTTTTGTAGAAGGTAGCTTACCCCGATTGCGGAGATCATTATGGACATACGGGGCGCTGTTCGCAGTGGCTTGTAGGCTATTCGTTCGATTATAAAGCCTAGAAGTACTGTGAGGATAATCACCAAAGGAGCCGCCAAATACAGCGGCATGGAGGTGGACAGATAGACCATCATTAGGCCAGCCACCATAAATACATCACCGTGAGCAAAGTTAATGAGTCGCAATATGCCATAAACCATGGTGTATCCGATTGCAATTAGAGCGTACTGTCCGCCTACCGAAATACCGGCCAGGATATACGGCAATATGTTTTGAAATAGTTGCACAGGATCCCCCCCTCAAAATTGGATAAGGGCAAAAATTTTTTAGTAAAATAGGCGATATGTATTTTTCAGACAAAGGGAAAATAAGAGACTGGCGGGGGCCGAAACCCCCGCCAAGCCAATTACAACAGGATGTTTCGCTTAAATGCCCTGTTGTGCCACAAATTCCCAGGCGCCGGATTCGGTGTTGCTTTGTTTAACATAGGCAACATCCCGTACTGCGTCACCGTTAATATCGTCGAATGCGATTGAACCGGATACACCGTTGTAGGTTACACCGCCCACCACCGACAGAACATCGGCGGGATTGGTGGAACCGGCGGTTTTCAGGGCTTCCAGAGCTACATAGTAGGCGTCGTAGCCCATGGCAGATACAGCAGCTATTTTATCGTCGCCGCCATTGTTGGCCAGGTTTTGGGGATTGCTGTTGAGCCATTCTTTGATTCCCTTGTCAAAATCAGGGTTACCCCCTTCTTGATAGAAGGTAGTGACATACACCTGAACAGTTTTACCTTTAGAGGCGTTAAGAATAACGTTGGAATCCCAAGTATCCCCGGCCAGAATGGGAATATCCATTCCCTGTGTTGCAGCTTGGTCGATAATCAGAGCAGCTGCTTCGGTGGAAACAGGAGAAAAGAATACCTGTGCACCGGCTGTTTTGGCGTTGGCTACATAGGAGCTGTAGTCTGAGGTTCCTTCGGGGAAGGTTTCATATATGCAGTTTTCTTTGCCAAAGGCTTCCATAAAGTAGTTGCTTAATCCCACCGAGTAGTCGTCGCCCTGCTTAGCCAGGCAGTAAGCCTTGGTTGCAGAGAACTTATCTTTGGCAAAGTTTGCAAGCACGGTGCCCTGGAAAGGATCCAGGAAGCAAATGCGGTAGTAGTGACTGTTGCCTTCGGTTACCTGTGGGTTGGTGCAGGTTACACCGATAACAGGGACGCCTGCATCACCAAATGTATCCGAAGCGGCAATGGATACACCTGAGCCATAGGAACCCAGCACGATGGAGCAGCCGGCGGAAACCAAAGTTTGTGCGGCAGAGGGAGCCTTGTCGTTTGCGGATTGGTTATCAGCATATACCAGCTCCACGGCATAGGTTTCGCCACCAATTTCTACAGTAGGGGTGAGGAAGTTGGCATACTGCATACCCAGGATTTCTTGCTTACCACCGGCGCCGTTGTCACCGGATTGGGGCTCAAAAACGCCGATTTTAACTACTTTACCATCCCCAGAATTTGCTCCAGGGGACTCAGCGGGTGCGCTGCTTCCGCTAGGGGTGCCGCCGGAGCAGCCAGCCAGCATGGACAAGACCATGAGACTTGTCAGAGTGATTGCTAAAAATTTTTTCATTGATAAACGCGCCTCCTTGTTGTTAAATTTAGATATAATTGTGTTGTGCTCCGATATAAGCTTTGCTAGACTGGTTTATTGTACCAAATTAATTAGATAAAATCAACTGGGGTAATTGTTTGGTAGAAGGTTTTTTACTGTTGTTTTAAGAAAAAAAGAATAGCGAGAAAATGGTGAGTAGTAACTGTGTTCGGTTGGACATT
>CAYNCW010000148.1:6130-7196 GCA_964395635.1 uncultured Oscillospiraceae bacterium | reverse complement strand
CGACTACTATGCCCCAACACCCGCATAAGAGAGGTGCGGCTCTCTGGAAAGTCCTTGAGCAAGCCAATTCCTGTCTTCAACACCGACTGCATGCTCTGATCAAATAGTGTATACCACGGTTTCATTCTCGTTTACCTCGATTCGGAAAATGTGATGACAAAAGGGTATCTATGACCTGTATACGGCTATTGGAGTCCAGAACATCGACTCCTGCATAGGCCCAAAACTCTTTCGCCCGCAGATAGACCAGCTGCAAAAACGAAATGATTTCATATGCGATGATACGAACGCTAAGTTCTGTCCTTTCCTCTTCGCAAATCTCGCGAATAAGCGGAATCATATATTGAGGCGCGGTGATATCAGCTTTAATAACTTCATACTCTACTGTGAGCCTGGTAAAGGCCGAATATTGAACGGTAATGTCGCAGACATTAATCAGCATTGTGCGAAGTTTATCGTAGGCAGAAATGGACTCGTCTTTATTGGCAAACCATACATTTACTTCTTCCCGCATAAGCTCGCTGACGGATAGATAAAGCAGTTCATCCTTGGACTTGTAGTAATAATTGATCATCGCTAAATTTACATTGGCAGCTGTGGCAATTTCTCTAGCGGTTAAGCTGTCCGCCGAAGCACCGCCTTTCAGTAAATCCACTGTTGTTTTCATCAGTTTATCTTTGACATTAATTTTCATATGCGCCACCGTATCAATCCTGTATTAAACGCGTTTAGTTTAGCGTATAAATCCCTCTTTGTCAATAGCAACTACAAATGGAATGAAGATTGTCAGGTAATGATGATTGCGCTCAGTATTCTTGATTTGTAAATAGATTTGCCGTATACTATGTACGAGTAATGAAGCTCTGTTTAGCAATGAGGTGTTTATTTGCGCGTTTTGATTACCGGTGCAACAGGCTTTCTGGGGAAACATAGTATCCATGAATTCGCCCGGCGCGGCTGTGAGGTTTATGGATTCGGCAGGAATATGCAAGTCGGAAGCACTCTGGAAAATTGCAAGTTCCTCCAAGGTGACTTTACGAATTACACTGAAATCCAACGCGCCGTT
>CAYNCW010000148.1:0-6120 GCA_964395635.1 uncultured Oscillospiraceae bacterium | reverse complement strand
CTCCCATCCCGCTTCCGCCATCGCGTCGGTCAAGTCCTCGATCCCGCCCGCGCCGGCGGCCGGATGTTGTCATTCATGCCGGGGCATTATCAACGATTTGGGGTGGATGGACAAGCTTTGAACAGGCAAATGTGATTGGAACGCGCAATGTCGCTAAAGCATGTTTGGAGCACGGGGTGAAACGTCTTGTATTGATCTCTTCCCCCAGCATCTATACTTCCACCGATGATGCATTGGATATCCGTGAGGATTTTACACTTCCGGACAATACACTAAATGACTATATTAAAAGCAAAATCATGGCAGAGAACATTGTTTCGTATTACAATACACAGGGATTATATACTGTAACAATCCGCCCAAGGGGACTGTTCGGCATTGGGGATACTTCGCTTATCCCGCGGTTAATTCATGCCAACGCAAAAATAGGCGTTCCACTGATTAACGGCGGCAGAAATACTGTTGATATCACCTATGTTCCCAATGCAGCCCATGGGATTTATCTTGCCGCGACATCTGAAAATGTAAATGGGGAAGCATTTAACATCACCAATGGAGAACCTACAGAGTTAAAACATATCCTCGAAACTCTGTTGGCCGCAATTGGCATAAGGCCTAAGTATAGGCCGATTCACTTTGACAATGCATATCGCCTTGCCACTGTACTTGAAGCGTTCTATCGAATACTCCATTTGCGGGGCGAACCCGCTTTGACGAGATACTCTGTGGCAACACTGGGAACATCACAGACGCTGAATATAGACAAAGCAAAGGAAAAACTAGGTTATAAGCCGATATACTCCTTACAAGAAGGGATTGACGCCTACGCAAAGTGGTGGAAAGAAAATCACTGATATCAAAATCTATCGCTGTGGCTACTGCGTCAATTGGCTGCATCGGATGTTTAAGGATATGCCAAGGGTGCGCCGCATTTTTCCTGCAACAGCCGTTCTGCTCCAGCATAACGGCGACATTTTTCTGTTTGATACAGGATATTCGTCACGTGTTCTCGAATGCGGATGGCGGTCGTATGCATACAATCTGCTCAATCCAATGGTTTGCCGCAAATGTGACTGCTTACAAAATCAATTGTCAAAGGACGGAATAAAGGCTTCAGAGATAAAGGGCATCATTTTATCCCATTTGCACCCCGACCATATCGGTGGCCTCAAGGATTTTCCCGGTTGTGAAATTTATATTTCAAAAGGCACCTATCAAACCTTGAAGGACCCCACTTTGCTTGATATCATCTTTGATGACCTCATACCCCAAGACTTTGAAACCAGATTACGGGTATTGGATCTTTCTAATGAATATGACCTTTTCGGAGATAACAGCTTGATGGTAATGGATATTTCGGGGCATACAAACGGGCAACTGGGAATCCACCTACCAGAGCACAATATATTTTTAGCGGCCGATAGCTGTTGGGGGGCTGATCTCACAAATAAAAGAATGCGCTCCTTACCCAAACGATTGCAGAAGGACTATGCTGCGTATCAAATAACACAAAAGAAGATACAACAAATGCAAGCGGATGGCATTCAGGTGATCTTCAGTCATGAGGTGTAAGACTACATGGAGAAGCTACGAATCATTTTCTACTTCATAAAATTCCGCTGGTTCTCCCGTTTTCGTAGTGTGTCGGGGTTGCAAAAGCATCAACATACGCTTTATAAAAAGCAGCTTGCCTTCCTTCGGCGCAGCTCTCAGTTTTATAGGAATACTCCTGGCTTACCGATTATAGATAAGAACATGTTTATGGATTGCTTCAATCATCTAAACACCGTTGGAATTGACAGAGATAGGGCGATAAGCTTTGCCATTGCGTGTGAACGAAAGAGAGATTTTAGTAAAAAACTCGGCGGCATAACAGTAGGATTATCCTCGGGGACTTCGGGACACAGGGGTGTCTTTCTGGTGAGCGACCGGGAACGCGCCATATGGGCTGGGGCTATTCTTGCCAGAACCCTGCCAAAATGGCATTTGTTCGGCGTTAGAGTAGCGTTTTTTATGCGGGCGGACAGTGCTTTATACGAAACTGTACAATCTCGCGCCATTCAGTTTCGCTTCTTCGACATGCTTGGAGATATGGATAGACATTTTCAGCAGCTTGAGCAATTTAGCCCCACACTACTAGTAGCACCCCCTTCATGTTTACTTGCAATAGCAAAATGGAACAAAAGCAGTCAAATTAGACCCCAAAAAGTGATTTCTATAGCGGAAGTTCTGGAGGACGCGGATGCGCAGACGATTAAGAGTGCGCTTGGTGTGTCTGTGGTTCATCAGATTTACCAGTGTACCGAGGGGTTTCTCGGCGCAACCTGTGAACATGGTGTTCTGCACTTAAATGAGGATTTTTTGAGAATCGAAAAAGAATGGCTTGACGAAAATCGTTTTGTCCCGATTATCACAGACCTGATGCGCCGCGCGCAACCGATTGTCCGCTACCGCTTAAATGACATTCTGGTTGCCAAAAAAGAGCCATGTCCATGTGGATCGCCTCTAATGGGTTTAGACAAAGTAGAAGGGCGGCAGGATGATATCTTCGAGTTTGAAGGCGAAAATGGGTTGGTGGATGTTTTTCCAGATTTTATCAGGCGATGCATTCTTTTTGCGGAGGGGGTTGGTGAATATTGTGTAAAGCAGATATCACCAAAGGAAATTGTGGTGCTGGCAGACAATCTAAGCAGTGAAACAAAATTGCAAATAACATCTGAATTTGAAAAGCTTGCGCAGCATTTTTGCTTTAAGGCTCCCAGCGTCGTGTTTGAGCCATATGAGTACAATTGTATGCGTAAGCTGAAAAGAGTAGAAAAAATATGTTGAATGTTGAAATCAAGGCATTGGGAACAGCCTTGCCCACACATTGTGTAGAGTTTAAGGGCGGCAGGCGCCATCGGATTTCCGGTGCAGAAACCCACTTAAAACTGCTGTGCCAAAGCGCAGAGAGGGCGCTTGTAAACAGCGGACTTTCGATAGATAAGATAGACTTAATCCTTGGAGCATGCGGGGTTGGCTTGCAGCCGATTCCATGTACTGCCGCGTTGGTACATGAGGGTATCGCCAAGGGCAGGCACATTCCCGCTTTTGATGTCAATTCAACCTGCACCAGCTTTATAACGGCCTTAGATATTGCTGGGTATTATATACAAAGCGGGAAATACCATACTGTCCTGATTGTATCCGGCGACGTTCCCTCCCTTGCGCTAAACGAGCAGGAGCAGCACAGCTATGAGCTATTTGGTGATGGAGCTGTCAGCGCGGTCATTTCGAAAAGCGAAACTGGCGGGATTTTGTATTGTGCACAAATGACAGATTCAAACGCTGCCCATTTAACCGAGATTGTTGGAGGCAGTACCACGTTGCCATCCTATCAATACGTGGAAGAAAATAAGCGTCATTTTCAGTTTCATATGGAGGGGAAATCGGTGCTGCGCGCATCGGTAGCGCTTGTGAAAGCCGCTGTGGCGAAAATGGAGACCGACAGCGGCATAAGGCTACAGGATATTGATATGATAATTCCGCATCAGGCAAGCCCTGCGCTTGGGTTTATTATGCGCAAGCTGGGTATACCTGACGGCAAATTTATCGATATTGTAAAGGAATACGGAAATATGGTATCTGCATCGGTTCCTTTTGCGCTGGATTATGCCATGAAAATTGGAAAAGTAAAGCGTGGAGATACAATTTTACTTCTTGGAACGGCCGCTGGACTGACAGTAAGCTCCATGATTTTAAAGTATTAGGCGATACAATATGAGACTGAAATTGTTTGATAAACACAATCTGAAAGATTTGCCCACTATTGACACCGACGATGCAAAATACGCAGCCGCATATTTGATTCCCCTGATAGAAAATGGTGTTGAGAAGTATTTTGATAATATACAGGGTGAAATGAAGATACTTTGCATTGACAACACATGGCTGCTCCCTGTATTCATACCAGCTACCAATTACCGCAATGCTTATGTGGCTTCGGTTTATTCCCATTACATTTCCTACTGCCTTGATGAGCTTGGAGAGCTAAAAAGCAAAACACTACAGCTTGCATCAAAGCTTATCCTATGCGTATTGGGTGGAATCCTAAAAGCGGTTGACATTGATAAAACTGTATATATCAATAACTGGCTCTTGTCAACCAACCTGTATACTGATCTTCCTACAGAATGCTACAAGCCTGTTACCGAATTCATCTCGCGGGTTCATAAAGGGTATACGGTAATTTGGAATTCTATCAACCAACGAACAACAGCGGACGCTTATCAAGAACTGAAAAGGCAGGGCTATCTGTTTCTCCCATCAAGAAGCGTCTACATTTTGGATCGATTTGAGGGCTTTCCCAGAAGTATCCGACGGGAGATACGCTGGGATACCAAGCTTTTGCATGATTGCGAATTTGGTTTTGAAGATGCTATATGTGCCAGTGATATTCTTGCATTGTATAATAATCTATATATCAAGAAATACTCACATTACAACCCAAAATTTACTAGTGAATACATCGCATTCACCCAAGAACGCAGTTTAATTAATTATTTGCCTCTAATCGCAACGGATGGCAAAGCAGCTGGAATTATTGGCTATTTTTCCAGAAAAGGGGTTATGACTACGCCAATTCTAGGCTATGATTTTTCATATGACAAATCTGTCGGCCTATACCGTCGACTCTCCATCAAGTTGTTTTATGAAGCGAAAGAAAATGGGCAGATTCTTCATTGCAGTTCTGGCGTTGGCCGTTTTAAGATGGCGCGTGGCTCGGAGCGATTTTGGGAGTACCGGGTGGTATGTACAGAAAACATAAGTAGGATAAAAAGACTTGCCTTTCGGTTATTACAGCTCATTATAGCCCGAATTGGTGTTCCGATGATGGATAAACTGAAATTGTAAGGGTATAGAGCATGAAGATCTTGTTTACCGGTGGTCGGGCACCCGCAACCCTGGAGCTAGCCAGAAACTTCGGCAGAAATGGGTATGAGGTACATGTTGCCGACAGCATAACACCTGTCCTGTCACAGTTCTCCAATGCTGTTAAAGCATTTCACATCCTCCATGCGCCGCGATTTGAAGAATCGCTGTTTGTAGAGGATTTAATCCGGATCCTCAATGACAATGGAATTGACATTCTATTTCCCACCTGCGAGGAAATCTTTTGGATTGCCAGAAATCGGGAAAAAATTGCAGCAAGGTGCAGTGCCTATTTGCTGTGTGATGATATAAAAAAGCTATCACTTCTTCACAACAAACATGAATTCATAAAATTTGCCCAAAGCCAAGGCATTCCCGCTCCAAATACTGAGATTTACAGTGCGAATACCGCTATCGCAAGCAAATCCGTGATAAAGCCAGTTTTTTCGCGCTTTGGTGAAGAAGTTACCATTTGGGAAGCGGGAACATTTCCAAAGCTCAGCTATGCTGATGGGCGGCAATATGTGTTGCAAAGATTCATAGAAGGCGAAAGCGTATGCAGTTACGGCTTTGCGGAAAATGGAGAGCTTACATTTAACATCTGCTACCGTCGTCCGCTCACAACTAAGAAGGCGTGTACCATATTTGAACCTTATGAGTGTATCGCCATCAATGAGTTTGTAAAAAGTATTGTGAAGCAGCTTCGTTTTACCGGCAATATATCTTTTGACTTTATACGCAAAGATGGCTTGTACTTTGTGATCGAGTGCAATCCCCGTGTTACGAGTGGGGTTCATGTTATTCGTAAAAATGATTTTACGCAACTGTATTTTGGCAACCACAAGATACAAGAAATAAACAAGGCACAGCTTCTTTTTCCAACACTAATTTTGGGGCATACAGTGAAATTTTACAACGATGTGATTTTTAATGCGCAGGATTGGAAGCCGTTTTTCTATCAAGCTGCTTGTTTGCATAAACTTGTTTCGATTTCACGTAAGCATCAAATTTCATTAACCGCCGCTTCTGTCTTTGATATTGAATGGAATTGGTAATCAATAAAACTTAAAAGGTTTTGTATATCCTTAGCAATCAATCCGTGCATCGTGTCTTAGTGCTCATGTGATGGCAAGCGATAAAATTACAAAATTTCTATATTTCTGTTTCAATCCTCACTCCTGTAAGCATAGTTCTTACAATAACTCCCCA
>CAYNCW010000147.1:0-7229 GCA_964395635.1 uncultured Oscillospiraceae bacterium | reverse complement strand
TATATACGACGATTTAGGTAGTATCGGCACACTCACCGAAGGATACGAAAAGATTATACAACATGCGGGTATCAAACTTTGCGTGTTTAATCGTTTTCGGCCACGGGCAAGCGCGATTCTAAACTATAGGGATCACAGAAAGGTGTGTGTGATAGACGGCACAACAGCTTTTTGCGGAGGCATCAACCTGGCCGACGAATATATCAACCAGCTGGAACGTTTTGGCCACTGGAAGGATACAGGCATTCTAATCAAAGGAGAAGCTGTGTGGAGCTTTACCTTTATGTTTTTGCAGCAATGGCAGTTTGGCACCGATGAATCTGTAGATTTTAAGGGCTATGCCCAGCCGGGTCAGCCTATAGCGGCCCAAGGCGGATTGGTGCAGGTGTTTGGGGATAGTCCCCTGGATAGGGTTAATGTTACCGAAACTGCTTATCTCAACATTATCTCTCGGGCCACCGATTATGTGTATATTACCACACCCTATCTGGTGATAGATTACGAAATGGAGGCGGCCCTGTGTGCCGCCGCCCAAAGCGGTGTGGATGTTCGGATTATCACACCCCATATCTATGACAAGTGGTATGTCCATATTCTCACCCGCTCCCATTATGGAGAACTAATCAAAGCCGGGGTAAAGATATACGAATACACCCCCGGTTTTATTCACGGTAAGATGTTTGTATCCGACGACAAGGTGTGTATGGTGGGCACCTGCAATATGGATTTTCGCAGCTTTTATCTCCACTTTGAGTGCTCGGTCACCTTCTACCACTCTAAAATGGTGGATGCAGTAAAAAAAGATATTTTGGATTGTCTAAGGGTTTGCCATCAGGTTACCTTGGAGGAGGCCTACCGGGTGAGATTGGGCACCCGTATGGTTCGTTCCATACTCAAGGTGTTTGCCCCCATGCTATAGAGTTGGGAAAAAGTGCTTAGCTTCCACCGAGAAGCTAAGCACTTTTCCCATTATTGACTATACTGTTAGAAAAACTCTATTTCGGTGGCGATGCTACTTATATTCGGCCAATATTTGCATATGCTACTTCCAAACACTGCAAATGGAGGATATATATGCAAAAGGTTAAAATGATAAGTATTGCTGTACTGTTGGTATATACGCTTACTGTCACCGCTATGGGTCGGGACATGTTCGCTGTGAAAACAAGTCTTTCCACCACACCATCCAATGCAGCATCCTATACCATTTCCATGGCTGCAGGTGAGATACTGGAATTTTCGGCACGGGATTTGGAGCGACGGCTTTCTTTGGATGAGGGTGCACTGGGTGGCATTACAGTAACAGGGCTGCCGTCGGCTTCCCAGGGAACATTGGTGTTGGACGGCGTAGATGTGGAAGCCTATGAGTTTCTTGACCGAGAATCCCTAAATCGGCTTTGTTTTGTGGCAGCAGAAACTGCCTCCGGTGCAGTTATCACCTTTTTGCCACAAACCCGGGATGCGGTAACCACCAGTTTAGCCATCCAGGTTTTGGCTTCCCCCAATTCCCCGCCGGAAATTCAAGATACCAACAGCGACACGGTTGTAAACGTAGCCAAAACCGGAACCATTGCCGCTTCTGATCCCGATGGTGGTTCGGTTACCCTGAAGCTGGTAAAAAAACCACAGAAAGGCACTGTATCCTTTTCCGGGCTCACCTATACCTATCAGCCCTTTAAGGATATGTCCGGTGCAGATTCCTTTGCAGTATGTGCAGTAGATGAGCTCAGCGCCTATTCCCGAGAAGCCACTGTAAGCGTTCGGATCGAACAAGCTAAAAAAGGCTTTTTTTATCTGGATATGCAGGATAACCCCTCCAACTACGCTGCTTTAAAGCTGCGGGATGCAGGTATCTTGGTTGGTGAAAAGATAGGCAGTGCCTATCTTTTCCAGCCGGATCGGATTGTAGATCGGGGTGAATTCATCGTTATGCTTTTAGCTGCTGCTAAACTGGAAAACACTGTAACCCCCACCATAAACACAGGGCTTCCCAATGATACGAAAATACCCGGTTGGCTTAAGCCGTATGTCAAGGCGGCGGTAGACGCCAAGATTATTGCAAAGGATCAGCCCTTTGTACACTACGAAGTGCCAATTCGGGCTGAAGCGGTGCTGATGTGTGCAAATGCAGCCAAAATCACCGACGTAAAGGATTTTGACCTGACTATGCCGGATGTGGGGGCTATTCCCGACTGGGCACAACACGCTTATCAGAAGCTTGCAGCTTATCGGATGCTGGATCTTCACTATGAAAATGCCATACCCTATGGCGCGCTGACCCACAGCTACAGCGCCGATCTGCTATGGCAGCTGTATAAACACGCAAACCGTTAAGGCTGGATGTCCCTATCCTCCACCACCTTTTCAAAATGCTGATAATCAGGGGAGTCCCAATCCCCGCCCCAAACCCAGCCCCGGGAGACAAATGCGTTGTAGCAGGCGTCTCCCGGGCGTATCATGCCCCGACGGTTGTTTCGTCTGTCCAGGTAGTTCTCTGTCTTTTCAGGATAGGCTTTTCCATTTACAATGTAGGGGTTTTGGAGTGGGTTAATGTCTACAGCTGAGCCATAGCTGTGGAGGGATAGGCGCTGGATTCCCTGAATCATGCGGGTATTGTAGCCGTATGTATTGTTATCCTCCATGGATTTTTGGTCGTCCCCGTCATAGCTTTCAATCCGCTGGATTTGCGCAATGGGATACTGTGCACGGTATAGTTCACCAAAAATATCCAGAACCTCCTGGGCAAGCTCAGTGTGGATTATCAGCTCCCCCACCTTGGTCTTTCCGCTAAAATCCAGGTAGGTTATCTGTAGATAAGACAAGGCTTCCAGGCTGGCGGGGCTGTGTGGTGTCCAAGAGCATCTGGATACACTTTCCCGTATATTGTCCGGCAATGGCTGTGCAGTAAATACCGGCTCAAATGCGGTGTCTATCTTTTCCAGGCGATAGTCAGAAGGAATAATGGGCTGCTGTGCCGGTGGCGGTTTGGGTAAGGGCTGTTGTTGGGACTGGGAGGATGGTGGTAGTTGTATTTCCGGCTCATCCTCAGATTCCAAGTACCATGGTTGGGTGGTGCTTTGCAAATCGCCACTATGACTTTGGGCAGGGGATTCTTCAGGTTGCCTATAGGATTGCTCTTCTAATTCTTCGCTCCCCTGGGCTCTACTGCTCTCCTCCAAAGCTGTTGATTGCGGCATGGTAGGCGTCCCACCTTGGCACCCAGATAAAAGTATCAAAAGAATTGTAAATACAACAAGCTGTCTCATTTATTCCATCTCCCCGTTTGGTTGATTCAATAAACAACTAGGGGTCTACGATTTTTAGTATAACACAACAAAAAAAGCATTTCTATTCCTAGTTACAGAGTAGAAATGCTTTTTTGATTATTTTTTAAAGTCCATAAAACTTCCTGATGAAGCAATGGTATTGCTTACATACCCTAAAACTTTCTGCTGTCTGGCGGTGCTGCTTACATCCTGTTTTGCTTCTTTGTGGTATTGGGCCAGCAATTCGTTGACAACCTTATCCTTATCTAGGATTTGGCGGGCAATGCTTTTGATTTCCGCTGCCTCCACCTCTGAAAGTGGTGTTTCATATCCTTCTACAGATTTTATCAGGTCATACTCTTCAATAAGCGCCTGACGTTGCTCTATAGCTATGATAATTGCTTCTACATTACCTCGGTTGCTGAGCATTTGGTTTGTAAGCTCCAGCAATTCCCGCATAATTGCCACCCTGCGTGTAACTTCTCCATCAACAGTGCTCATATAGCGCGCCCTCCTACCGGAGATGCCTGTTGTCTGCGGCTGATTTTCTCTGCCTGTTCAAAGGAGTCTCTCAAATCCCGCATAATTGGCACACAGGATTCGATTATCCTCACATCTTTCTGCAAATTTGCTTTTAATAGCTGCTGAGCCAAAAAGATATACATATCCCGCAGCTCCTTGGATATGGGATAGCGCATATCTAAAGAGGCTGCCAAGGTAGATACGATGGTTTGAGACTTGGTTAAGCTGTCGTTGGCCTGTGCTAAATCTTTCTTATCCCGAATGGCAATCACTGCAATACGACATTGTTTGAGCAATTCGTCAAACAGTTTTACCAATACTTCACCCGGTGCTAATGTATTCAGTGATTGTTCTTTGTATTGGGCGAATGGGTTGTTTGTTTGCATAGCTTCACCTCGTTACTTTATTGGCCACCACCGAATTGCTGGGAAAGCCAGCTGGATTGGGAATTCATTCTGGAAATGGAGGTTTCTAACGCAGAGAACCGTTTCCAATAACGATTATATTCATTTTCCAGCCGCATTTTCAGAGTGGAGATTTGTTTGTCAATACTCTCGATTTTCTTACCAATAGTGCTTGAGTTATCCGCGGTAAGGGCGCTGCCTGTACCGGCCAAATTAATCAAAGAACCGCGTTTATAAGGATCTGAGGTAGGGTTGATGGCAGAGTTGATAACATCGTTGAGGCGGTCGGTGAGCCCTGTGCCTTCCTCGTTAAACATAACCCGCACGGCATCCGCATTATTTTCCAAAGCTGCACGCAGTTTTTCCTCGTCAATCTGCAGCGTTCCTGCCTTGGTCATATCGTAGCTATCCGAACCATTTGTTTTGCCTGAACCGTTCATGGACATGGTAGTTATACCAATGTCATAGGGGAACAATCCTGCACCTTCTTCATAGATAGCTTCCCGCATTTTGCTCAGATAGGTTTTAATTGCCGGGTCTGCACGAAGCAAACCTTTTTTCGCCTCAGTTTCCCACTTTTTAATCTGATCCTCGCTCATTTCGGCCCGCTGTTCTTCGGTGAGGGGATCGTAACCTTTTACCTTATCCTCATAAATTAGCTTGTTGAGAGAAATCACCAAAGCATTGTAATCTTCCACAAAGCCTTTTATGTTGTCCACAACATTATCTACGTTTGTGGTTACTTCAATGGTGATAGGACTAGTTGTGACTTCTGTTACCTCTATAGTGGTTCCATTGATGGTAAACTTATTGTTGTGGCTTTCCATGGTTTTTCCATCTACGGTAATCAAAGCATTTTGCCCAGCTACTGCCTGGATAGGCGTGCTGGATGCTGCAGCTGTCTCGTAGGTGGGTACGCCGAATATCTTTTCCATAAATCCGTTTTTATCGGCTTGATTTGCGGCGCTGTCTTCCACCTTAATATACCCAAGAGCTTCGGAACCAATTTTGATAATTCCATCTTTTACGGTCATGACTTCTGTACCAAAGTCGTCATTGACCTTTCTCATCATGTCTTGAATGGAGGTTGTGTCATCCCAACTAAATGTTTTGGTTACATCTGTACCGGAACTATCTTTAATTGTAATAGTAAAGGATCCGGTATCACCAATGCCCATATCCTTCAGCAGCGTTCCCTGTCCCGCAGTGCCCCAGTTCTTGGTTTCTCCGGATGGATCAAATCCCAGTTCGGTATACAGGTCCAAACCGGTGCCTGCTGCTTTAATGGTTAGGGTATCTTGTTTATTCACAACTTCAAAGCATGCTTTTCCGTCACTGTCAAAACCAAAGCCTACCGGCACTGGGTCTCCAAAGGATTCCTTAATCGCTGTATTTACATTTTTATTCAGCAGCACTTTGGCGTTGTCGTCCCGAAGCTTGTCAATCTTAGCAATCTGTTCGTCGGTTATGGTATCACCAAAACCATATCTTGCATCTGTCCAGTCAATATCGTCTTTATTAAGACCCATTGCTGTAACAGCTTTTTCCACCTCTTCTTTAATCTGTTTATCATAGTTCTCCTGGGTCATATTTACACTAATGGTTTGGGTTCTTCCATTTACTGTAAGCTCAATCTGTGCACCGTTGTTAGCAATCATGCTAGTGACCAAATCTTCAGCTTTGCCCGCTACACTCGCTGCCCCGGCTGTAAATGCTCCACCATGAAGAATTTTATCATATCCCAGATCTGCTCTTAAATCTTCTGACTGTACTATACTACCGCCTTTGGTTCCAAACATCTGGTTAAATAGATTACCCGAAACATCCTTCATCTGTAGGGTATCACCAGCACCAGCCTGTATTGCGGTTATTTTAATAGTATTGGTGGTGGTATCGTAATTAACACGAGCATTGGTGCCTTTGGTGCTTAGGTGACTTTGCAGCGTTCCCAAGGTATCGGTGGTTTTCACCGATACTGTCTTGCCGTTGATTTCAAACACCAAATCCTTGCCTTCTGCCCCCATTCCTTTTAAATTGGGAAAGATTTCGTTTAATTTGGTGTTGTTGTCAATCTGGTTGGACTGCCCAGATTTAAAGCCCAACGCTTCCGAACCACTGACAATGCTGACTTTATCCAAACTGTTTGTCACTGTGTTCTTAATTTCTAAGGTAGCATTGCCTGTGGTGGCGGAGGCTGTAACTTCGATCTTATCATTTCCAAATGCATCCTGCACAAGCTTTTCCAGCTGTGTTGCCAATGCATCGTTATCCCCTTTGTGGTTGTTCAACGAGCTTAGGTCGATAACACGAGATGCTCCGTTAAAACCTACGGTCAGGGTTTTTCCGGCATAATCGGTAGATAACAGGTCCTTTTCTTCACTAATGATTTGTTTGGGTGGAAGGGGTGCTGTTTCTATATATTTGTTGGTGGCAATTTGGTCAACCTTTTGAATGGTTGTCTTGCCGGGGATGGAGTTGCTGCCCGCTGTTACCTTTACTGTATCATTGGAAGATTTGGCAGTATAGACGTTGAAGAAGCTGCTGGATTTTAAATAAGTGCCTTCCTTCATACCGCCTGATACAGTGAAATATTTGCTTTGAAATTCACCTATTAAGCTTACAGTGCTGCGGTATGCCGTTTGTTTCCACTGGAGCAAGGTTTTGTTTTGCTGTTGTTTGGATATTTTGGTTCTGGTATTCATAGTAAGGGCTTCTACCAGGCTATCGGTATCCAGACCGGTTGCCAAGCCGCCAATACCTTTATTTTTGGCAGAGAGCGACGAATATATGTTATTTGATGTGGAAGAGATGGGAGCCATACTGTGCATCCTCCTTTTTATGTGAATCGTTTTTATAAAAAGCACCATGTGGCTATTGCTTCTGTATAGCAAATATATCGGCAAAAATAACCTGAACTTGAGTTGTTAAACCAATTTATTACGAATTTAATACATGTTTACATCCTATGCCTACACCTACTGTTACCATATTGGCAACAGGAAATTGAAAAACTTGTATTAGTATATTCTTTTTCTTA
>CAYNCW010000146.1:0-7235 GCA_964395635.1 uncultured Oscillospiraceae bacterium | reverse complement strand
TATATTCATAAGCGTTGCCCTTTCATACCAATTTTTCTCATGAGTATATAGATTTTACTGTACATCACACTGCTTTTAAAGTCAAGAAAATCAAATGGAAAAATTATTGCAAAGGTGTAAAGTAAACTGCTTGACAGCAACCGTCTGGTGGTGTATACTGTTACAGAGCTGGCGTGTGAAGGGATTTGCCTTTACAGATGGGCGAGAGGTGAAAAGAACATGGCAAAAAATTTGCAAATAGCCTTGTTGCTTGATGTGTATGGCGAAATGCTTACCGAAAAACAACGGGATGCAGTGGAGCTGTACTACAACGAAGACCTGTCCCTGGCAGAAATATCCGAACATATGGGAATCACCCGGCAAGGTGTGCGGGATTCTATCAAGCGCGCAGAAAACCAGCTGCTGGATTTCGAGGAAAAAATGGGACTGGCTCACCGGTTTGAGGCAATTCACAAAGGGCTTAAGGAGATTGCATCCTGCGCACAGGAGCTGCAGTCAGACGCCGGGCAAGCAAACCGACTGGTGGCCAAAAAAGCACAGCGTATTTTACAGGTTGTCAGCGAGCTGGGTGTTTAGCGGCATGGAAAACCTGTATTGAGAATGGTTTTGACAGTCTGCATACAGGTTGTTAGATAAAGGAGTATGGCAATGGCATTTGAGGGTCTCAGCGAGAAGCTGGAAGGTGTATTTAAAAAGCTCAGAGGCAGAGGTAAGGTTAAAGAAGCCGATGTCAAAGAGGCCATGCGCGAAGTCCGCCTTGCGCTGCTGGAAGCGGATGTAAACTACAAGGTAACCAAAGAGTTTATTGCCACCGTTACCCAGCGTGCCATAGGATCTGAAGTGCTGGAAAGCCTTACACCAGCCCAGCAAATTATTAAAATTGTCAACGATGAGCTCACCAACCTTATGGGGCCGGAAAACACCGGTATTAAATTTTCTTCCAAGCCGCCCACTATCATTATGATGTGTGGTCTCCAGGGTTCGGGTAAAACCACCCACTCCGCCAAGCTGGCTGCCCACTTTAAAAAACTGGGTAAACGCCCATTGCTGGCTGCTTGTGATATTTACCGGCCAGCTGCTATCGACCAGCTGAAGGTGGTGGGGGAAAAGGTTGGGGTTCCGGTGTTTGAAATGGGAACCGAAAACCCTGTGGTTATCGCCAAAAAAGCTGCAAACCACGCCAGAGATTACGGCAACGATCTGTTGATACTGGATACTGCCGGTCGTCTGCATATTGACGAAGCTCTTATGGGGGAACTTACCTCCATGAAGGAACAGGTAAACCCAGATGAAATTCTGCTGGTAATCGACGCTATGACCGGTCAGGACGCAGTAAATGTAGCCAAAAGCTTTGACGATACCTTGGGTATTGACGGTGTTATCGTCACCAAATTGGACGGCGATACCCGTGGCGGTGCTGCCTTGTCGGTAAAAGCAGTCACCGGCAAGCCCATTAAGTTTGTGGGTATGGGAGAAAAGCTGGATGCACTTGAGCCGTTTTATCCCGACCGTATGGCATCTCGTATCTTGGGCATGGGTGATGTGCTTACCTTGATAGAAAAAGCCCAAACCCAGGTGGATGAAAAAGAAGCGCTGAAGATGGCGGAAAAACTGCGCCAAAACAGCTTTGACCTAAACGATCTGCTGGATCAGATGCGTCAGATACGCAAAATGGGGTCTATTTCCTCAATAATCGGTATGTTGCCAGGTGGAACAAAAATTAGCGAGGAAGAAACCCAAGCAGGGGAACAGCAGCTGCGAATTATGGAAAACATTATTGGCTCCATGACCAAGCAAGAACGAGAAAAACCGGATATTATAAACCCCAACCGCAAGCGGCGTATTGCTGCCGGCAGCGGCACCAGGGTGGAGGATGTCAACAGGCTACTCAACCAATACCGGCAGATGCAAAAACTGTTTAAACAGTTTGGCGGGCCTAAAAAAGGCAAACGTCGCAGGCTGCCCTTTAGCCCCAGCCAGATGAAGGATATGGGCAACTTCCCTATGTAAGCAGCCCTTATAAAGAAAAGGATTTTTCGCGGGACTTTCCCGCCTAAAATAGAAATTATTGCAGGAGGTGACACAAATGGCCGTAAAAATAAGACTGCGCAGAATGGGTGCGAAAAAGGCTCCATTTTACCGTGTTGTGGTAGCGGATTCCCGTTATCCCAGAGACGGCAGATTTATTGAGGAAATTGGCTACTACGATCCTACAAAGGAACCCTCGGTGGTAAACATCGATGGTGAAAAGGTGAAGAAGTGGCTGCAAAATGGTGCCCAACCCACCGATACCGTCCGGGCGCTGCTGAAAAAGAGCAATATCATCTAGCTTTCCATCAAAACGAGGTGTTTTAGCAAATGGAACAACTGATTAAGACCATCGCTCAAGGGTTGGTAGGCGATAAAGACGCTGTAAATGTGACTAGGGATGAGCCCATGGAGGACGGAACCATCGTGTATCACCTCCGGGTTGCCCCCGACGATATGGGTCGCGTTATTGGTAAGCAAGGCAGAATTGCCAAAGCAATTCGCACAGTTATCCGGGCGGCAGCAAACCGCAACGGCGACAAGGTCGCTGTGGAAATTGACTAAACATACCGGAGAGTAGGTTTTATTAGCGGCAAAGCTATAGCAACCGGTATCGGACTGTAGGAGAGGGGGGGCATCTGCCCTTCCTCTTTTAAGCAGGCGGCCAACTTGGCGGGGTACATACTCGATAGGAATCAAAGGATAAAGCAGCTTTGTAAAAGCGGAGGATATTAACTATGAGACTGAAAACACTTAGCCTGATGATGGCTCTTTTTTTGGCAATGACCTTGGTATTCACCGGATGCACCAAAGGGGATACCGCAAATCAGCCCAATAGCAGTGCAAGCAGCGCAAGCTCCAATACTGCAACCGATCCCAGAGTTGGCAGTATTCACATTACATCCGGTGGCAAAGCCATTACCCCTGACGGCTATCGTGTATTTGAAATGTACGAAGATGGCAAAATCGATGACCTTCAAGCCCCCTATCCCTGGGAGCTGGAGCCTCAGCTGCCCACACTGACTTATGCAGAGGATTTTAAGGTATCGATAGATGGCGGCAAAACCTTTGAAGAGCCGGATTTCTTTGAATTTGATGAAGACTTTAGTGCTGTCTACGATGCCAAGGATGTAAAAGGCCTTGCACCAGGCAAACACACGGTGGTTGTTGGGGTGAACTGGGGCGAAGATGCAATGAACTTCACCACCTACTGGTATTATTTTAACCTGGAGATTGCCGGATGATTAAGCCCTTTTTAGAATGCGGAAAGATAGTGTCCACCCACGGTATCCACGGGGAGGTAAAGGTACAGCCCTGGTGTGATACCCCGGAGTTTTTGCTGGAGTTTACCACCCTGTATATGGATAAGGGCAGCAAAAAATGTGTGGTGGAGCAATCCCGGATACACAAAGGCATGGTGATGCTCAAGTTGGCTGGTATAAACACCATGGATGAGGCGGTAACACTGCGGGGCAAGGTGCTATATATTGATAGGGTGGATGCTCCACCAGATCAAGAAGGCGTCTTTTTTGTGCAGGATCTGCTGGGGATCCAGGTGGTGGACGCAGATACACAAGCCAGCTATGGCACCCTCACCGATGTGTTTCGTACTGGTGCCAATGATGTGTATGAGATAACCGGAGAAGATGGCGTCAAGCGCCTGGCTCCGGCCATTAAGGATGTTGTCATCCGCACTGATCCTCATGCCGGGATTATGGAAATTCGCCCCCTGAAAGGATTGTTTGAGGATGCGGATTGATATTATGACCCTGTTCCCCGAAATGTTTGAGCCTGTGATAGCCACCAGCATTATCGGCAGAGCAAGAGCAGCGGGGCATTTGGACATTCGCTGTCACCATCTGCGGGACTACACGCTGGATAAGCACTACCGCACCGATTTCCCTCCTTATGGGGGCGGAATGGGTATGCTTATGTCTCCCCAGCCAATTTACGGCTGCCATGAGGCCATAGTTGCCCAACAGGAAGGAAAAAAGCCCCACACCATTTATATGTCTCCGGGGGGGAAGCTGCTGACCCAAAGCAGAGCTGTGGAGCTTTCTCAGATGGAGAGTATCTGCATTTTGTGCGGCCACTACGAAGGGGTGGATCAGCGGGTGCTGGATGCCATTGTGGACGAAGAGCTTTCCATCGGAGACTATGTCCTCACCGGTGGGGAACTGCCGGCTTTGGTGCTCACCGACTGTATCAGTCGCCTGTGCCCCGGGGTTTTGGCAGACGAAAGTTGTTGGCAGGAGGAAAGCCACGGCGCGGGGCTGCTGGAATACCCCCAATACACCAAGCCCTACGATTGGCAGGGCAGAACGGTGCCGGATATTTTACTGTCTGGGCATCACGCTAATATTGCTGCCTGGCGCAGGCAACAGTCAATTGTAAAGACAGCGAAGGTGCGGCCGGAACTGTTAAAAAACGCACCCTTATCCAAAGAGGAGCGGGATTTTGTAACAGACTTTCTCGGTGACGAGAAGGGGGAAACTATATGAGCGGAACCTGGGTTAACGTAGTAGCAATTGTGTTGGGCAGCCTTATTGGGCTTCTGTTGAAAAGAGGAATCCCAGAGCGGATCAACAGTGCATTGTTTAAAACCCAAGGACTGGTTGTGCTAATTATTGGAATCAACGGTGTTATTGGTTCTATGTTCACAGTGGACGTACAAACAGGGAAACTAAAAGATTCCGGCACAATTCTGCTACTGATCAGTATGGTGGTGGGTTGTGTGATAGGTGAGCTGCTGCGCATTGAGGACAGACTCAACCAATTTGGCGATATAGTGGAAAAAAGAGCTGGTGGTTCCGGGTTTTCTAAAGGCTTTATCACCGCATCCCTGATTTTTTCGGTAGGAGCTATGGCGGTGGTGGGCGCACTGAACGATGGCCTGAAAGGGGACAGCAGCATCCTGTTTACCAAATCCTTGTTGGACTTTACCACCGCCGTGGTTCTCACCGCTGCACTTGGGTTTGGGGTGGCTTTTTCTGCAATTCCGGTTCTGCTGGTACAGGGAAGCATTTCGCTGCTGGCTGGATTTTTGGCTCCGCTGATTTCCGATCAGCTCTTGACAGTGTTCTGCATGGTGGGTTATGCACTGGTGGCCTGTATCGGATTCAATTTCCTTTGCGACAGCAAAATAAGGGTAGCGAACTTACTGCCGGCGTTGGTTTTTCCGGTTATCTATCATTTTCTTTTTCAACGATGACAGTATAGAACGGGATTTACACGCCCATACTAGTAGTTGTTAAAATGTCTAATATGTTGAAAGTTTTGTAGCAGTAGTGTACAAACAAGACACCGGAAAGCCTGCGTTTGTTGGAAAATCAACAGAAAATACTGCAAACAGTAGGAGAAAGTCGGTGCTTCGCGTTGACTGTGCATATCCATATGTTATAATAAACTGAACATAAACTGTATGTAGGTGCCGAACATCCAAGTAACAGGGACTGTTGAATACAAAACTTTTACATGCATATCTCATTAAATCAAATAACCAAAGTATAGGGGAGTAGCTTACATGTTTGTTAAAGAAGTAGCCGTTCAAAACCAAGTGGGTCTGCATGCACGTCCCGCAACCTTTTTCATTCAAAAAGCCAATGAATACAAATCATCTATTTGGGTGGAAAAAGAAGAACGCAGAGTAAATGCCAAGAGCCTTTTGGGCGTATTGTCCTTGGGCATTGTTGGCGGAACCAACATTAAAATTATTGCGGATGGTTCGGATGAACAAGCAGCTGTAGAAGGCCTTGTCAAGCTTGTTGAATCTGGATTTGCCGACTAAGGGAAGCACAAATCTGCATACCTATGTGAAAGCCACCTGATGTTCAGGCGGCTTTTTTTCATGCTACAATAGGTTATGACAGGGCTACTTGGATAATATAGTAAATAAAAAAGCGGTTCCAGGGCATCCCCAGAACCGCGGTTGTGTTTACTTTTTCTTTTTTCCGGTAAAGATGAGAACCCCAACCACCACAATGGCGGAAACCACCAGCAACCCAATAATCAGGCCCATTCTTTGCCCACGTTCATCGCCGGTAAGGGGAACAGCCGCCAAAGCGGGGACTGTCATGAGTATCATTGCTGTAACAAACGAAACCACTGCGGTATAAACACGCAGTAACTGCTTTTTCATAAACCTAGACCTCCTGAGAAATCACTCGAATTTTCTCCCTTATTGTATCCCTTTAGCCATTTTTTGTCAACCGTGTCTGAGAGAAGAAATGGGAGATTATAGCTTTAATTTGGTAAACAACCACGGATACCCGCCAATGGATACAAAAGCAACCAACCCAATCTGTAAGGTGCTTACCAAATCGGTATCCGGTAGCAAAGCTTTGGGTAGAAAATATACCACACCAATGGCGATAAGCCCCAGGCCAACCCGCATAGCTGCTTGGGCGAAACCGGTACAGGGAGCAAAGTTCACCAACTGTTTTTCCAACAGCCAACCGGTCAGCAATCCCAATACCAGGCTGCCTCCCAATACGGTATCGGGGGAACTGCCAAATACAAAGGTCAACCCACCCAGCACTGCTGTTACAATGGGTATCCACCTGCGCAGATGCGGATTTTTATGAAGCTTGTGGAAAATGCCACACACCACCAGCCCCAAAACAATTCCACCCAATACATCGATTAAGTAATGCACTCCTAGATACAACCGGGAAAAGCCCACCAAAACAATGGCGGTAGCACAAAATAGCCGCAGCCATTTGCTGCGTAGACCAAATGCAAGACCACCCCAAAAGGTCGCCGCTGCCTGGCTATGACCACTGGGAAAGGAGTAGCCTGTAGCACTTTTTATTCGCAAACTGCGCACACCGGGGGCACCAATTGGCCGTGTAGCCCTTACCACATCTTTTATAAGGCCATTAAGGGACAAGGAAGCCCCCAAAGTGAAAATCAAAAACCAACCCAAATCCTTGTTGATACACCAGTAAATAACACAAAACAGTGCGGCCAGAAGAACTTGCTCCCCCAGCATGGTAAAGCCTTGGGCCAAAATATCCATAGTTGGGGATGCAATGCTTTGAATAGCATGTATGATGGTAAGATTCATGATAAAACCCGCCTTTATTACTACAATTGCTTTTTTGTCACAGTCATCTGCATTAGTATACCACGAGAAGTGGGGGGATAAAAGCAGAGTATTGGTGATAAATAGTAAGGTTATTGCCCAACCACCCCGGATGTACAAGCAT
>CAYNCW010000145.1:0-7242 GCA_964395635.1 uncultured Oscillospiraceae bacterium | reverse complement strand
TATTAGAATTCCCCTGTCAATGAGTAACTTATAAACGACTTACTCGTTGGCAGGGGAGCTTTTTGTTTAATAGATAAAGGGGCAACGCTGCAATGAAGAAAAATTGCTGCGTCGCCCCCTTTGTATTATGTTAAAAGAACCGATTACCGATGATCTGCTAACAAAAAAAGACCTACAGCACCGGGGCCGGTATGGGCGCCCATTACAGGGCCTGCAAAATTGATGACAAACTGCTTAATGCCAAAAACCTGCTGCACCTTGTCCTTCACATATAGGGCATCCTGTTCACAGTCAGCATGGGCGATAAAACAGCTACTGTTCACCACATCCCCCATTACCTTGGCCATATGATCTACCAGACTGTCTAAGGCGTTTTTGCGACCACGTTTGGTACCAATCATTTTGGCTTCCCCTTGGTTGCTAATATGAATAATTGGCTGTATACCCAACATGGAGCCCAAAATGGTGCTGGTTTTGGAGATACGCCCACCTCGATGCAGATGAGTAAGGTCGTTGGCGGTTACAAAGTGTGCCAGTTTTAGAACATGATCCCGCACCCATTGGGCAGCATGTTCCAGGTTGGCCCCTTTTTGTTTCAGTTGATTTGCCAGATACACCAGCAGCCCCTCTCCCAAAGAGATGGATAGGCTGTCCACAATCACAATCTTTTGTTGGGGATATAGGGGCCCCAGCTCTTCTGCTGCAATTTTGGCACTGTTGCAGGTACCGCTCATTTTTGAGGAAAAGGCAATATACAGGATATCTTTGCCCTTTTGTAAAACCGATTCAAAAGCGGTTTTGGCTTCATCTACGTTTACCTGGGAGGTTACAGGCATAGCGCCTACCCGCATTCTCTGATAGAATTCCTTAACATCCATTTCCCCGCTATAATATTTTTTCCCATCCATTACAAAGGATAGGGGCATGGATAGGATATCCTCTTTTACAAGAAACTCCAAGGGTAAATCACTGCTGCTATCGGTAACGATTTGATAGGGGTTCTCCAAACAACCACTCTCCTAAGTTCTATCTTAAGCGCTTGCGTATACCTTCTTGGATTTGTCCTGCCGGTGTTTGGCGTTCTGGGGTTTCCCTTTCCAGCCGGTATCTTTGTTTTTGTATGGCTTCTGTTTCAGCTCGGTGTCCTTGCCGCCAAAGGCATTGCTTTTGCGCTCGCCATCTTTGTTGCTGAACTGCTTTTTCTTCTGTCCAGCGTCTTTATCGCCATGTGGTCCGCTTCTTTGCTCGGAGTCCTTGCCGCTAAACTGCTTTCTTTTCTGTCCAGCATCTTTATCTCCAAACGGTCTGTTTCTTTGCTCTGGGTCTTTAAACTGTTTTCTTTTTTGCCCGGCATCTTTGCTACCGTATGGTCTATTTCTGTGTTCTGAATCTTTGCCGCTGAAGTGTCTATTCTTGTGCTGGTTATCTTTGTCGTTATAGTGATTTCTCTTAGGATGCATTGGCTGATCTACTATATCGGAATTTTTTTCGTTTGCCAATTTCACCGGCTGAATAACCGCTTTTGTGCTATTCATAATATTTTGCAGCTTGCCACGTTCTTTGGGGTAGATAAAGGTGTAGGCACTGCCGGTTTTGTTTGCGCGTCCGGTACGGCCGATACGGTGCACATAGCTTTCACTATCCTGGGGAATATCGTAGTTAATTACCGCATCTACGTTTTGCACGTCGATTCCTCTAGCTGCCACATCGGTGGCCACCAGAATATCCACTTCCCCTTGGCGGTATTTGCGCATGACAATATCCCGTTGCCGCTGGCGCATATCTCCGTGAAGCGCCAGAGCACGAAATCCCTTTTCATCCAGCTGTTGGGATAGGGTTTCAGCCATTGCTTTGGTTGCCACAAATACAATAGACATGGAAAACTGTTTTTCGCCTAATAGAGAAACCAGCGCAAAGGTCTTGGATTTTCCCCGCACCTCTCCGTAAAACTGTTCTACACAGGTTACCGTGAGGGTTTCTTGCTTAATTTGAATCTGCTGGGCATCCTGTTGATAGTTTGCCGCAATTTTCTGTATTTCATTAGAAATAGTTGCAGAAAATAGAACTGTTTGCCTATCATCCGGCACGCTTTGCAATATGGTGTTTATATCATCCCGAAAACCCATATCCAGCATACGGTCGGCTTCATCCAACACAACCAGGCCTACCTTGTCCAATCGTGCTGTGCGGCGGTTAATATGGTCCATCATCCGCCCAGGTGTGGCTACAATAATTTGTGCCCCCCGTTTCAGCGCCATGATCTGGCGTTGAATTGGCTCACCACCATATAGGGCCAGTATACGTACGCCAGGCTTGTATTGGGTAAGCTGTTTTAGTACATTGGTAATCTGTACTGCCAGCTCCCGTGTGGGACACAACACCACCGACTGAATTCGGCGGGATTTGGGATCCACCATTTCTACCATGGGTATGCCAAAGGCACCGGTTTTGCCGGTACCGGTTGGAGCTTGTACCACAAGGTCTTGTTGTTTCATCATGGGTACAATGGTTTTTGCTTGTACCGGTGTTGCTTCGCTAAACTGCATTTTGTTCAGTGCCCGCATTATTGTGTCGGACAAACCGATTTCATTAAACTGAATTGTATTCATAATCTCCTTATTCTCTTTACATACTATAATCTGGTTAATGGCACAGATAATACTCCGGCCATTAGGATAACATGCTGTTTTCACACAGCAGAAAAGCCGCTACTCCCTGCGGGGAACGGCGGCTTATACGCAGTTCATGTAAAGGACACACAGCACGCGGTTGCGCACCGCGGGTATCTTTCCGCTGAGTAGCACAGTTTCCTTGGGGATATCAGCAACAAACCATTCCTGGCATAGTTCTGACCAAACAGCCGATAGTGTGCAATGTGATGTTGCCGTTTAGCCTATTTGGTTAACGGCCTCCCCTATTCATATTCCACCGTGATACAAAAATTCACATGCTTTTGTAAACCATCAAGCAAATCAATGACTTACAAGAACATGTGAAGCTATGCTCAGCTATAGAATACCTGTAAATCATATCATAGTAGGTAGGTATTGTCAACGAAAATTCCTATCCATTTTATCCATATACAATAATTTTTTTCACCATAAAATGTCTGTCAGCGTTTTTAATAAATTGTATTTATGGCCTTGATTTTGCTCCAAGGCGGACAAACCACTCCAAATACCGCTCTTTGTGCATACTATTTTTTAAAAATACAAAATGAAATGCATGTTCAATGGCAAAATCCCGTATCTGGATGGAAGATAGTTGTCCTGCATCCAGTTCCCTTTGTACTGCCACTTTATACAGGAACGCAATACCGTGTCCCGCAGACACCAGTTGCTTAATCGCGCCCATGTTGCCTATCTGCCAGCACTGGGCAAAGCTTTGCACCGAAAGATTGCTTTTATGTAAAGCCTGCTCCAAAATATCTCTGGTACCGGAACCTTTTTCTCGCAAAACAATGCGCTGGCCAAACAGCTCCTCCATCCATACTTCCCTGCTGGCCAGGGGTGAATTTGGGCTACAAACTGGAATAAATGGTTCACTGCTCAATAGCCGCCAATCGTACTGTGCCTTTTCAAAAAAGCCCTCCAAAAGCGCAAAGTCGATTGTGCCATCCCGCAGCTTTTCAAATAGAACCTGAGTGTTATCCACCAGCATGGTCACCTGTGCTTTTGGGTAACTCTCGGCTAGGTCTCCTAAAATACGGGGCATAACATACTCGCCAATGGTCAGAGTTGCGCCAAAAGACACTGTGGTACTCTCTTCTGTGTCCAAAGCATTTAGTATTTCCTGAACCTTGCGTATATCTGCATGCATGGTTCGCAGATATTCCCGAAGCATCTCTCCCCTTTGGGTCAGAGTGAGAATCTTTGCACTGTATTGAAATAGCTTTCCGCCATATTTCTGTTCCAAAAACTGCATGTGTTGGGTTACTGCCGGTTGGGTTATATGCAGCTGTTGGGCTGCTTTTGTATAACTGCCAACCTTGCACAAGGTTAAAAAGGTTTGATGCCTGTAGTCCAGCATATAACGCCTCCTCATAATTTAATCTTATTGTCTTATAAATATTTATAATTGGATTTTATCACAGGTTGGCTGTATACTCAACCTGTAAAGGAGAGGTGTATATGGAATTTATAAAAAAAGTTGTACCAGGAGTTGTTTTAACCGCTATACTTGCACTGCTGGCCAACAGCATCAGCGGTTTGGTTCCCTACCATCTTATTAGCGGTGGGGTTTTTGCGCTGCTTATGGGGATGTTGCTCAATCCAGTTGTTTCCCGTTATGGAATGGCAAAGCCGGGAATTCAGTTTGTATCTAAACAGATTCTGCGGTTTGCCATTGTGTTAATGGGCATTACTCTAAGCTTTTCCCAGGTATTGCAGGTGGGGAAATACTCCTTACTGGTAATGTGCTTCACCTTGTTGGCTGCATTTGGTGGGGGGTATCTCCTTGGAAAGGTGCTGGGTATGAATTGGAAGCTTTCTGGGCTAATCTCTGCGGGCACAGGCATCTGTGGGGGTTCTGCCATTGCAGCTATCGCCCCTACAATTGACGCTGAGGATCGGGACATCGCCTACGCGATTTCCGCAACTTTTTTATTTGATGTGCTGATGGTGATTCTCTTTCCCATAGCAGGGCGGTATTTTGGTATGAGTGACATGGGGTTTGGGCTGTGGGCCGGTACCGCAGTAAATGATACCTCCTCAGTTGTTGCCGCAGGCTACGCTTTTTCCGATGTAGCTGGTGCATTTTCGGTAATTGTTAAGTTGACACGCACCTTATCAATCATCCCCACAGTGCTTGTCTTTTCGTTAATCAACACCAAAATCAATCAAAAACGTCACCAAGCTTCCACAAAAAAGGAATTGGACATTAAAAAGATTTTTCCCTACTTCATCCTGCTCTTTTTGGGTATGGTGGCTATTAAAAGCATAGGCATTGTCCCTGATGTTGTTTCAGAGTGGGGTTCTGTACTCAGCAAGTTCTGTATGGTGATGGCTCTTGGTGCAATTGGTCTAAAAACCAATTTCAAAGAGGTTGCTCTTTCCGGTTTTAAACCCATGCTTCATGGGTTTATAATATCTGCCCTTGTTGTGGTTGTATCTTTTGGGGTACAGCTGATGATGGGGCAGGTATAAAAAAGCCACCTGTATAAACACTACGTTTTTTCGTACAATTGAATCTCGTCTTGCTTTGTTGTATCATTATGCTTATAGCATATTGGGTAATCACCATACTGTTGGTGTTTACAGGTCATATATTGAATACTCATGCAACAATTGCGAAACGACATCCAACGCTTTCATCACAAGAAACCGTTAGATGTCGTTTTGGTTTTTTATCCGAGTTAGCTTAGATACCCTGGGGTCACATAGGCTGTTATAGCACCATAGGATACTTTGTTATACCCATTTTCCGCACCCAAGAACAATACCTTTTCCCCTGCGGGTATTGTGCCATAGCTTTTTGACGAAATAGAGGGGGTGCTGCGCAGTTTTAGCGCAGTGGTAGTGGACTTTATAGCAATTTCCTGATCGTATGGCGCGTGAGCCACCTGCCTGGATATAATATAGCCTATCTTGCCATCTGCTGTGCGCACCTTGGACCAACCACCTTGCATGGTTTCCAGAACGGTTACTGCTTCACCTTGTTTGGGGGTTGCTACCACTGTTGCTTCACTGCCCAAGCTGGATACTATCTTTGCTTCTGGCCCGGTTATAACACCTGCTGCGTGGGTAACCGCATTTTGGGTTGGCATATATCCGATTTTGCCATTTGGCAGCTGTACCTGGTACCAATTTTCTGCATAACCAACGATTTGAAATTCTGTACCCGCCGCAGCAGTGTCCACTGTGCCGTGTTGTTGGCTGGGGCCACTGTAAATTGGGGTAGGATTTTTCACAACACCAGTTCGCCGAAGTGTTGCGGCAGGTGTATTGGCTATTTTGGTGCCGGAGATTTGTGCACCTAGGTTGCTGCCAAAGCTCACCGAACCACCACCCATGCCACCGCCACCGCCTCTTCCCCCACCACCGCCTCCGCCTCCCCCACCACTGTTAGAGGAGGATGGGGGAACATACGGATTCTGTGGTTTGGGTGGTTGTGGCTTTGCTGCCGGGGGCAATTCAGGCTCTGACTCAATATCTTGGTCGGGAACCTCTTCCGGGATATACTCGTAGCCCTCTATCCAACTCTCATATGCCTCCCAAACTTGGTCGGTTTGTTGGCCTAGTGCCCAAGAACCGGTTCCTTTTAAGCTGTATTTATCTACCAGCGCCAGTTTCGCCAGAATGGACTGGTCGTTTTCATACCAAACCTCGTAGTTCCCAGGTTTGAGCACTCTGCCGTACACATCTATTTGCGGGTCGCCGGGTTTAACCGTAAATGTTGCTTTGGCTGACTGGGATACCTTGTCGTAGGTTATATCTGCGTCGTAAACCTCTAATATTTCCTCAATCTGGTTAAGTGAAGCACCATTACCGTTAAAATAACCGTCACCTCCCCAGATACGCCCAAACAAGGGCAGCCCCACTACAATCTTGTCGGGGTCGGTTTTGGATAGCGCATATTGTATTGTATCCTCAACAAACTGAATGCTGGAGACAGGCCCAGGCTCACTGCCCTGATAATGTTCATCGTAAGCCATAATCATTAAATAATCGGCATGTTCAGCCAAACCTGTATAATCATAAGAACCCTGCCACCCAGTTGTATATCCCCAAGGGTTGGCGGCAACAGCCACCGAAACCTCTTTCTCCTCAGGTATTTTTTCCCGCAGCATTGCTACAAAATCTACATACTTGTCCCGGTATGCAGGGGTTAGGTTTTCCAAATCTACATTTACGCCATCGAAATCGTTTTCCTCAATTTGCAGTGCTATTTGGTCAGTAAGTGCTTCCATGTTTTGCAGGGCGTTTATACCACTGGTGCGATCCCAGTGATTGCTCAAAAAGGGTACAACCTGAAGCCCCATATCGTGGTAGCTTTCTACCAGACCTGCAGGAGGGGTATTGAACTGTAGGCTTCCGTCTGTATTGAGGTCAAAATAACTGGGGGCAACAGTGTTCAGTGCATTGTGGGCATTGGAGACCATCTCCATCTGCTGTTTTTGGCTACCAAAGTAAAGGTAGGTCATGCTGTATCTATCCGATGCAGCAGAAGCGTTCATAAAGAGGCTAATGGGTACCACTGCAAGAACCAGCCCGCCAACCAAAATTTTTGCGCTTCGGACCTTAA
>CAYNCW010000144.1:0-7252 GCA_964395635.1 uncultured Oscillospiraceae bacterium | reverse complement strand
ATATACGTTATGTAATGTATATATGTTAAATGTATATTATATATATGTTAGTTAACATGTTGAAAACCTTGAAAACGCCCTCACTTTATGCTAAAATGAGTTGGTTAAAAAAATGTGGAAAGCTGCCTTTTCCATAGGCTTTCCACATATTTTTATCAAGTTTTGCCCAATGTACCCTTACATGGCTATTAAAGAGGGATTTTAAAGGAGTTGGACAATGGGTTCGCTAGATTCGTTTGAGCAGCTATTTACCATCGTGTGTGAATACTGCAAACAGAAAGTATCAGAAATTGCATACACGCTGTGGATAAAGGATATTGTTCCTGACAGAATGGATGGTTCCACAGCCTATTTGAAGGTAAAAAACAAATTCAAAAAGAACATTGTGGAACAAAACTACGCTGATCTTTTAAAGGAAGCCTTTGCCGCTATTATGGGTTTTCCTATAGATATCTGCGTGATTTGTGATGAGGAATCTGCCAATACAATAGTTGCATCCTCGCCTAAGGAAGAGCAAACAGATAGCCCTACCTTCCGGGAGGATGAATATACCTTCGATACCTTTATTGTAGGTTCCTCCAACAAGTTTGCCCATGCCGCTTCTTTGGCAGTTGCCGCTAACCCGGCCAATGCCTATAATCCCCTTTTCATCTATGGTGGATCCGGTCTTGGCAAAACCCATCTATTAACCGCTATCTGCACCGAAATCGATCGGAACTATCCAGAAAAAGAGATTATCTTCGTAAAAGGCGAAGAATTCACCAATGAGCTGATTCAGAGCATTATCAGTGAATCCACCCGCCAATTTCACGAAAAATACCGCAGCGCGGATATTCTTTTAATGGACGACGTTCAGTTTATCGGCGGTAAGGAAAGTACACAGGAAGAGTTTTTCCACACCTTTAACTCGCTATACCAAGCGGGTAAACAGATTATTCTCACCTCCGACCGTCCTCCCAAGGAGATCAAAACCCTGGAAGAGCGCCTGCGTACACGGTTTGAATGGGGTCTTTTGGCGGATATACAACCCCCGGACTTTGAAACACGCACTGCCATTATTAAAAGAAAAGCCGAAATGCTGCGGATAGATATTCCCACCGAGGTGGCGGAATACATCGCCAATCGCCTAAAAAACAACATTCGTCAGCTGGAAGGCACTGTAAAAAAGATCAACGCCTACCATTCCCTTCAGGGTTCTCCTCCCACTATTTTAACTGCTCAAAACGCCATTCGGGACATCCTCAACGACTCTCAGCCCCTTCCGGTGACCATTGAGCGGATTATTTCGGAGGTGGGCCGTACCTACAGTGTTTCTCCCCAAGATATTCGCTCCAACAAGCGCAGCGCCAATATCTCCAATTCCCGGCAGATTGCTATGTACATCGTGCGGGAAATCACCCAGATATCCATGGCGGCAATCGGCGAAGAATTTGGCGGCAGAGACCATTCTACCGTTGTTTATGCCATTCAGCAGGTAGAGAAAAACATGAAAAAAGACCCACATTACAAAGAGATGGTCAGCGATATTATAAACAACATTCGCAGCAACTAATGGGATCTCTTTCAACATTCCACAAAGGACAGGTTTTCCACAGTGGTGAACAAGATCACCGCTCAAAAAATCTTTCACATTCTTTTTCACATCTACTCAACATTCCCCACCCCTTTTCCACCCAGATGTGGAAGAAAAATTTCCTTTTCACAACCCCTGTTTTTTTTCCACCGTCCATTCTAAAAACTTGATCTCAAAAAAAGAGCTTATAAAAGGCACTTTCACACTTTTTAACAAATAAACGGCCCCTACTACTACTACTAAATTATACCTATCCTTCCTTTTATAAATACCTCATATCCTACCCTTGTTGAAAAGGAGAAGAGAAAATGAAATTTAAATGCGACAAAGCCCAGCTAACCGAAGCTGTGGCAAACGTATCCCGTATGATCTCCACCAAGAGCAGTATCCCTTCCCTAGAAGGTGTGCAGATCAAAGCCTATGGCAATACACTCAAACTTACCGGATACGATATGGAAGCTGGAATAACCACTCAGCTTGCTGCAACCATTGAACAGGAAGGAGAAATCGTTCTAAGCGCCAGATTGTTTCTGGACATGATTCGGAAAATGACTGCAGAGGAGATATGGGTTTCTGCCGGGGAGAAATACCTTACTGAAATAACCGGTGGATCTACACAGTTCACCATATTGGGTACCCCTTCGGATGAATTTCCCGAACTACCTGAAATTCAGGAAGGAACAGGAATCACCATCCAGCAACCAGTTTTAAAATCAATGATCGATCAAACCCTGTTTGCAGTAGCCAGCAACGATACAAAACCAGTGCACACAGGATCATTGTTTGATATAGAAGATGGCCATTTCACAGTGGTTTCTGTGGATGGATACCGGCTTGCCTTGCGCAAAACAGATGTAAACACCAAGGAAAAGTTAAGCTTTGTGGTTCCTGGGAAGACATTGGGTGAAATTTCCAAGCTTCTTGACCAAGATTCTGAATCCCAAGCGGAACTGATGGTAAGCGGCCGACATATTGTTTTTCATATCGGTGTCTATTCGGTGGTCAGCAGGCTTTTGGAGGGTGAATTTTTGGAATACAAAAATTCCATCCCCCAAGGAAGCAAAAGCCAGGTGCGGATCTCCACAAGAAAGTTTATGGACTGTGTTGAGCGGGCATCCCTGCTGATTTCGGATAGGCTGAGATCCCCCTTGCGGATTCTATTCGGCACAGATAAGATCACGCTGAGCTGCTCCACCTCCCTTGGAAAAAGCTACGATGAAATGGAATGTAGCCTGGAAGGAGAAGGGGTGGAAATGGGCTTTAACAATAAATATTTGTTAGATGCACTAAAAGCCGCAGAAAGCGACGAGGTGCGCATAGAGCTAAGCGGCCCCTTAAGCCCCATTAAAATACTGCCCCCCCAAGGGGATGACTACCTATTCTTGGTGTTACCTGTGAGGCTGAAAAATGAAGCGTAATGAAATTGCAATTACCACTCCCTTTATCAAGCTGGATAGCTTTTTAAAGCTTGCAGGAGCCGCTGCAACCGGCGGAGAAGCAAAACATTGGATTATAAACGGCGAAGTATTGGTAGACGGCGCTGTATGCCAAATGCGGGGTAAAAAGCTGATACCGGGATCGGTGGTAACCGTAAACGGTGAAGAATTTGAGGTTGTACAGAAGTGAAGGTGGATGCTCTTACGCTCCAGAATTTTCGCAATATCTCCTCTCTATCCTTTTATCCCCATCAAGGCGCCAATGTAATCTGTGCCGACAATGCCCAGGGAAAAACAAATCTATTGGAAGCCATTTGGCTGTTTTGCGGTGCCAAAAGCTTTCGAGGTGCCAAAGACAGCGAGCTGCTGCAAATGGGAGAGGAATATGCCACATTGGATCTTTCTTTTAACGCAGCTGGACGATCACAGACCGCTTGTATACGGTATGGGAAAAACGAAAAGAAGCAGGCCTTTCTCAACGAAATCAAGATCAAAAAACCCGGGGATTTGGCCGGAGAGTTCTGTGCGGTGGTTTTTTCACCGGATCATCTATGGGTGGTCAAGCATGGACCGGAAAAAAGAAGGCGGCTGCTGGATACAGCGCTTTGTCAAATTTATCCGAAGTACCAAAAAGCTATGGAAGGGTACGAGCGCATCCTCAAACAGCGCACCTTTTTGCTAAAGGATTGTAGGAAGAATAGCTTACTATTGGATACCCTAGACATTTGGGACAATCATGCAGCGGAGTATGGCAGTTATATCACATCTATGCGCAGCCGATATGTCCAGAAGCTCGCTCAGGCAGCCCAGAAGGTTTATAGTGGAATCACAAAGGAGAAAGAAACCCTGGAGATCCGCTACAGTACAAGCTTTGGGTTGGAAGGGGATCAAATTTTGGATGATCGATCAGAGCTTAAAAAACAAATCAGTCATGCTTTATGGAATAGCCGACAAGAGGATATGCGCTTAGGGGTTACCACAATCGGCCCCCACCGGGATGATTTGATCCTGGAGGTAGACGGTAAAAACGCCAAAGCATATGCATCCCAAGGCCAGCAAAGAAGCTGTGTTCTAGCCATCAAGCTGGCGGAATGCGAGCTTTTAGCCCATGCGGTAGAAGAATCCCCTGTGATCCTTTTGGACGACGTTATGAGCGAACTGGACCAGGGCAGGAGAGAATATCTGCTTAATCATATACAAGGTAAACAGGTATTTATCACCTGCTGTGATACCAGTGCATACAACGGCCTTATAGATGGCAAGGTGTTTTTTTTAGAAAAAGGATGCTTTGTTCACAGCAGCTGATGGAAGGAGGATCAAAACCATGTATCTATTTCTGGGACAAGAGACAGTTATCCGCACCAAAGATATTGTGGGTATTTTTGATCTTGAGACCACATCCACCTCTCGCCTAACCAAAGGGTATCTCTCTTTGGCACAAAAAAAAGGAAATGTGGTAACCATATCCCAAGAGTTACCCAAAAGTTATGTGGTTTGTATGGAAAAAGGCAAACAGTGTGTCTATCTATCCCAAATTTCTCCTGCCACACTGCGCAAAAGGGCATATCAACCACAAACAATTTAATGTATAGCTTGTTATTTTTACTATGACGATACATTTCCCTGGAAATTTCTATTGGGAAGTACCAATCAATGCAACTGGAAGGATGTAACCAAATGCAGAACAATCCCGAGATCGAAAACTACAGCGGAAGTCAGATTGAGGTTCTGGAAGGTCTGGAAGCAGTCCGCAAGCGCCCGGGTATGTACATCGGTACAACCGGTCCCCGTGGCTTGCACCATCTGGTGTACGAAATCGTCGATAACTCCATCGACGAGGCGCTGGCTGGCTTTTGTACCGAGATCCAGGTGAATATTTTGCCGGACAATATTGTCACTGTTCAGGACAACGGACGTGGCATACCGGTGGATATACAGCCCAAGCTTGGCATTCCGGCGGTTACGGTTGTGTTTACCGAGCTTCATGCCGGCGGTAAGTTTGGCGGTGGCGGATACAACGTGTCCGGCGGTCTTCACGGTGTGGGCGCTTCGGTGGTGAACGCTTTGTCTGAATGGCTGGAGGTAGAGGTTTGTGACGGCAAACACCGCTATTATCAGCGGTTTGAACGCGGTGTGGCCTGCGAGGATCTCAAGCAGCTGGAACCTACTGATAAACGTGGTACCAAGGTAGCCTTTAAAGCGGATGCCGAGATCTTTGAAGAAACAGTGTATGATTTTACTATTTTGCTGGAGCGTATGCGGGAACAAGCCTTCCTAAATGCAGGTATTTCCATCACCATATCCGATCACCGCGACGCCCAGGCTGTGGTTAAGGATCTGCAATATGAAGGCGGAATTGTCAGCTTTGTGGATCACATCCACAAAAAAAAGCAGATGGAAGTGGTCCATGAGGATATCATCTACCTCACCGGCCAAAACCCAGAAACAAGCAGCAGCGCAGAGATTGCCCTGCAGTACAACACCAGCTACAACTGTTTGCTCCTTTCCTTTGCCAACAACATTCACACAGGTGAGGGTGGTACCCATGAATTGGGCTTTAAAAATGCCTTAACCCGTGTTGTCAACGATTATGCCCGGAAAAACAACTTCCTTAAAGAAAAGGATGCCAACCTCTCCGGAGATGATGTACGGGAAGGGATTACGGCAATTGTTACGGTAAAGCTACGGGAAGCCCAATTTGAAGGGCAAACCAAGGGTAAGCTGGGCAATACCGATATCCGACCATTGGTGGAAGGCATTGTATACGAAAAGCTCAGCACCTATTTTGAAGAAAACCCCAGCGTTGCTAGATCCATCTTGGAAAAATCATTAAATGCCGCCAGAGCAAGAGAAGCCGCTAAAAAAGCAAGAGAGCTCACCCGGAGAAAATCTGCTTTGGAATCTGCTTCCTTGCCGGGAAAACTGGCCGACTGCATCAGCCGAGACAACAAGACCACAGAGCTTTATATCGTTGAGGGTGACTCGGCAGGAGGTAGCGCAAAGGCAGGCAGAGATCGATCCTTTCAGGCAATCCTGCCTTTGTGGGGCAAGATGCTTAACGTAGAAAAATCCCGGTTGGATAAGGTATATGGAAATGATAAGCTAATGCCAGTTATCACCGCCTTGGGTTGTGGTATGGGCGATGAGTTTGATCTGGAAAAGCTTCGCTATGGCAAAATCATCATCATGGCGGATGCGGACGTGGACGGATCGCATATCCGTACACTGCTTCTCACCTTCTTCTTTAGATTTATGAATCCCTTGGTGAAAGCAGGGCATGTGTTTATTGCCCAACCGCCACTATACCGGCTGCAACGGGGCAAGGATATGCGGTATGCTTATTCCGACCGGGAACGAGATAAGCTGATGAAGGAAATGAGCCCGGAAGGTACTGGAAAGATCGATATCCAGCGATACAAAGGTCTTGGTGAAATGGATTCCGAGCAGCTTTGGGAAACCACCATGAACCCTGAAAACCGCATTATTTTACAGGTAAACTTGAGAGACGCAGCAGCAGCAGACGAGATATTCACCATTCTTATGGGTGATAAGGTAATGCCGAGACGAGAGTTTATCGAACAGAATGCCAGATACGTACAAAACTTGGACGTATAGGGGTTTTAACCATGCTCAACAAAGTAAGCCAGTCACTCTTTTCCATTCAGTTTACAGTATCTTTGCAAGAGTATGAGAACTGTTTTGGTATATTGACCCGACAATCCAGAAAAAACGGGATATACCGCACAATAGTGCTGGGTATTCTGCTTTCCATGGTGGCTCTGTGGTTTGTTGGGTTTTTGCTGTTTAGGCAAAGAACCGATCCGGTTCCTTACCTGCTATCTGCCGGATTGCTGGCCTGTGGGGTATACAATATTGTATACTACCCCTTGTTATACCAAAAAACGGCTACAGCAATAATCCGCAGAGAATATCAAAAAAATAAATATTTTACCCAGCCCACTACACTGGAGTTTTATCCCGAATATTTCATCGAGATTTCTGCCAAAGGGAACAACCGAGTGATGTGGCAATCGGTGGAATCAGTTGTGAAGATGCCGGATCTCTACGTACTGCGCATAGCCAAGCATGTGGGGATCATTTTGCCCATAAGTGGGGTGGAGCAAGATACCCTTACCCAGTTAGAATGTTATCTGGAAGCCACTACCAAACTGTTTGGAAAAGAAATTGTTCATATGGTATAGTAGCCGGTGCAAAACGGCCTCAAGAAATAGATAAGGAAGGG
>CAYNCW010000143.1:0-7332 GCA_964395635.1 uncultured Oscillospiraceae bacterium | reverse complement strand
ATATGGGCAGCAAAAATGCGGCTATCGCTGACGAGATCCGATTGAAGCGCAATACCATCCCTCCAAATGTTGCAATGCATCTAGTGTGTACCATTTTATTGTATACAATACGCAAATAGTCATTTTTTTCCTGATAAAATGTCTCCCCAATAAATATGGGACGATATACGTTTTCAAAACGAAATATCGTCCCAAAATGAACAGATAAGATTTACTTTCTCATGGTGGCTGGTCTGGTTGCTGTTCGTCCCCCTTGGGGAGCAGGTGCAGGTGGCGGCGCCGGAGATTTAACCTCCTGTTTTTGTAAAGAAGTGTACAGTATAATACCGGATAAAACACCGTATACCAGAAGGAGGACGCTGTACTGAATGAGTTCAGCCAGACGGACATCCCCCGGTACCACAGCGCTTGGTATTAAGTTTAATACCGCACCAGAAAGAAACAGCATGGTGGTGGTACTGATAAACAATGTGCGTTTACCTTCCAGGATAAACAACAGGGGGAGGCTAAAGGCTGAATACAAAAGTCCCAACAGCAACGAAAAAGGAACCCTATTGGCCCGATACAAAAGCAGATCGATCATAACCGCCACAAATCCATTGTCGGAGGCCCCAGGCTGATAGTACTCACGAACAGCGCCGTTGCGCCATGCAAGGAAATACCAAGTGATAAAATACAACACCATAAAGATAAACGGAAGCACAATCAAACGAATGACAAGCCCCAAAGTTTTTACCTTGTATTTGCCGTTTACCTGATTTTCGGGTGTTTGATATAACAGCATACAAAGAACTATCAGCAAGACGGTGGAGCCAAAGCCAACCAACACCTGAAATAGGGTATCCGGCAAGGTCATTTTGCCGGTGGGCTGCCCAAACATCAGTTGTTGCAGATAGGGAAGAAACCACTGAATACCGGTAAAAGTGAGTATAAACCAGATGGGCGTAAGCCCCTTCACCTTTACCGAAGAATACAAGATAGCCGCTATCACAGCCGACCAAAGCCCAAAAGCAACCAGCATCAAATTGCCCATCATTGGCATGGTAAAGCCATTTAATGCCTCCCTATAGGTTTGGGAATATGGAATAAACAGCATTGCAAAGCTGAAAAAAGAACCATATACTATTGCTAACAGCGGCGTTTTTGAAAGATTTGCTCCCATATCTGTCCTCCTGTGGATTCTCCGCTTCTGTGCCTATACAGCACCTTTAGCGGAATGTAATTCTATAGTTTATCTTCTGAATTTCCCCTTCATTTATTTATCGGCCAATACAACCATTTTTTTAGCATTTGTGTGGCAGTATTTGCATGGTATTTTGCCTGCCATTTGCAATTGTAACACAATTCGCCTATATCTGTATATAGATTCTGGGCTTCGATCGGATTTTTTCTCTTACAGAGAATACCATATACAACGTATATATTCGCTTATTTTCGGCAGCTTTTTCAGATTCCCTCTTTTCACCAGAAGGGGAACATGGTATTATTAGTACGGCAAGAATCCTGGAGTTGAATACACGCGGCTTATTTGGCCGGGTTATGTAAAGAATAGAATGTCTTAAATAAGAGGCAGCTGTTTACCGTTGCTTGTTTGCTAGACAAGGAGGTATACCATGAAAGATCGTTATATCAGCCCGTTTTCCACCCGTTATGCCAGCGATGAAATGCAGTATATTTTTTCGGATGATCATAAATTCAAAACCTGGCGCAAATTGTGGATATCCTTAGCCAAAGCCCAATCTTGGTTGGGGCTGCCTATCACCCAGGAACAGATAACCGAGATGGAAGCCTATGGAGATACCATTAACTACGACGTGGCCATTGCCCGTGAAAAAGAAACCCGCCATGATGTTATGAGCCATGTCCATGCATATGGGGTGCAATGCCCCAAAGCCGCAGGTATTATACATCTTGGTGCAACCAGCTGCTATGTGGGAGACAATACCGATATTATTGTTATGCGCAAAGCCCTGGAAGTGGTGCGCCGCAAACTGGTGAATGTGATAAGTTTGCTTGCTGATTTTGCCATGGAACACAAAGGTCTGCCAGCACTGGCCTACACCCATTTACAACCAGCACAGCTTACCACAGTGGGCAAACGCGCCACCTTGTGGATGAATGAGCTGGTAATGGATTTGGAAGAGCTGGAATACCGCATCGGCACCCTGAAGCTGCTGGGTTCCAAAGGCACTACAGGCACCCAGGCCAGCTTTGTGGAGCTGTTTGGTGGCGACATTGAAAAGATTCACAAGCTGGAAGAACTGATCGCAAAGGATTTTGGCTTTGATCAGGTGGTGGCGGTATCCGGGCAAACCTATTCCAGAAAAGTGGATTTTCAGGTGCTTTCCACCCTGTCCGGCATAGCCCAGTCTGCCAGCAAGTTTTCCAATGATATGCGGCTGCTGCAAAACTTTAAAGAGATGGAAGAACCCTTTGAAAAGAACCAGATTGGTTCCTCTGCTATGCCGTATAAGCGCAACCCAATGCGCAGCGAACGCATTACTGCCCTTGCACGGTATGTACTGGTGGACAACCTTAACCCTGCATTCACCACTGCAACCCAGTGGTTTGAGCGCACCCTGGATGATTCTGCCAACAAACGTGTAGCGGTGCCGGAAGCATTTTTGGCAGTGGATGCTATACTCAATATCCTTATTAATGTTTGTGATGGTTTGGTGGTCTATCCTAAAGTGATCCATCAGCGGGTGATGAAGGAACTGCCCTTTATGGCCACCGAAAATATTATGATGCAGGCAGTAAAAAAGGGAGGCGACCGGCAGCAGCTTCACGAAAAGCTACGGCTGCATTCTATAGCCGCCTCCAAACAGGTGAAGGAAGAGGGACTGGAAAACGATCTGATTCAGCGCATCTGTGGGGATCCGGACTTTGGATTGGAACTGCAGGAGTTGAAGCAAATTCTGGATCCCAAAAACTTTACCGGGCTTAGCGAGCAACAGGTAGAAGAGTTTATTACCAAGGATGTCCAGCCCATTTTGGACAAATACCGGGATCAACTGGGTGAAAAAGCCCAGCTAAATGTATAATGAAGTTTTTTTATACAAAAAGTATAAAACTGGCAACATACTGGCGGGCCAAAGGAGGTGGAACCAATGAAACAAAAACTGTTTGCCAATTTCACTGGGTTTATCAAAACCTTTTGTATCTGCATCGCAGGTATCACCTTGCTGGTTCTGGCGGCACGGCTCACCTTTTTTAAGGAGATGGCCACCGCCCAAAGAAACAGTGCTGCAAACAGCAACATTGTCCAGGGCAGCAGCGATTGGTTTGCCTATAAATTCAACAGTAAGGTATATTTTTCAAAGCCGTCGTCAAAAGGGGATGTACTGATGGAAAACCCAAGCAGCAACACCTGCTTGATGAGCGTAACCATCCTGGATCCGGCTACCAAGGATACCTATCTGTATACTGGCTTTATGGAGCCCGGCACCTTTATTGACACCGCCAAGCTAGAAGTGGAATTGCCGGTGGGTAAGCACGATTGCATTTTAAAAATTGTAGCCTACAGTCCCGACCCACCCAACGATCCTTTGGGAAGCATTGACGAGACAGTTACATTATATGTCGGACAAAAACCTGAGCAATAATATACCAATAGTATTAATGTCCGTAAGATTTACCAAATGCATAAATGTTTTCTGCCAAACTATGAGCATACCCGCTGTAATTACGGGCAAACTCAAGAATTACACTGTCGGCGAGTTTAGCAAACCCCATGCTTGCAATCTCCTGGGCTGATATCTCTGCATACAATTTGTCGTTGTGGATGAAGATGTTTTCCAGCTTTGTATGGGTGCTATCGGCTGAAATTGTGATACGCAGCTCTTTGGATTCCACATAAAAGCTGCCGTGGGAGCTTTGAATGCCCCGAAGTGCTTTATGCTGCGCCCCCTTGTAAAGGCCGGTAAGCAACGATTCCACTGTTGCTTTGTCTAAACTAACTTGTATACGTGTATCCTGTGCCATGCTGTTTCCTCCTGTCATTTGCTGGTTTTCTGTAAGTACACTATACTCCTTAAATTGGTATTTTTCAATCATAGCAAAATAAAATGCAACAAGCATAAATTATGCTGCCCAATACCTTTTTAAATCGGGCAGATGAAAGAGGGAGTTTTTTGCAAGCCAAGCGTAGCCTGTATTACACTTTGTTTATTTCCACCTTTTCCCTCAGCGCCTTTACCTTTGGGGGGGGATATGTAATAGTGCCCCTTATGAAGAAAAAGTTTGTAGAAACTCTAGGGTGGATAGATGAAGAAGAGATGCTGAACATGATAGCCTTAGCCCAATCTTCACCTGGGCCAATCGCGGTAAACACCTCGTTTCTGATTGGATACAAGATGGCGGGAATTCCCGGTGCATTGATCACTGTAGCAGGAACGGTTTTACCGCCCCTTATCATCATATCCATCATATCCTTGTTTTACTCGGCATTTCGGGATAACCAAGTGGTGAACGCTGTGCTGAAAGGAATGCAGGCAGGTGTTGCTGCTGTAATAGCGGATGTGGTGCTAGGCATGGGCAGCAAAGTGGTTGCAGAGAGAAAGGCCTCTTCCTTTCTGATCATGGCGGGCGCCTTTATTGCCACCTATCTGCTGAAAATTAACGTTGCGCTGATAGTTTTGTCCTGTGCGGTGTTGGGGGTTGTAAAAACACTGTGGCGAAAACCCGGAAGGGAGCAAAAGTAAAACAATGATATTTGTGCGACTGTTTTGGAGCTTCTTTCAAATAGGGCTGTTTAGCATTGGTGGCGGGTATGCAGCCATGCCGCTGATACAAAACCAGGTGGTGGAAATCAACCAGTGGCTTACCTTAACCGAATATACCGATTTGATTACCATAGCGGAGATGACCCCTGGCCCCATAGCCATTAACGCAGCCACCTTTGTGGGAACCCAGGTAGCGGGATTGGCGGGAGCGGTGGTGTGCACCTTGGGCTGCATTGCCCCTTCCTGTATTATCGTTTCGGTATTGGCGTATTTCTATTTTAAGTACAAAGACCTGGCTCTCATGCAGGGTATCCTCAGTGGGCTGAGACCGGCAGTGGTAGCCCTGATTGGCTCGGCGGGGTTATCCATTATTATATTGGCTTTTTGGGGTGAAGGCGGGGTTTCCGTCTCACCAGATGCCATCAATCTGGTGGCGGTGGGGCTGTTTATTGCGGCTATGTTTGTGCTCAAACGGTTTAAACCCAATCCCATATTGATTATGCTGGGGTGTGGCGTTGTAGGCGGCGCAATTTATCTGATGATATAATACGATATATAAAAAAACACCGGACAGGGCTCCAATGCGCCACTGTCCGGTGTTTTTTTATGCGGTTTTTTCTTTTTTCGCCTTGGGCTTTGCTTTGTTGAGCCCCAGTTTTTCGGTGGCCCAATCCCGCATTTTGTATTTCTGGATCTTACCGCTGGCTGTCATAGGGAATTCATCCATGAACTCCACATATTTTGGAACCTTGTGGCGGGCCATGTTTTCCCGGACATAGTCCTTAATCTCATCAGCAGTGCATTCGGTGACAAAGTCCCGCAGAATAATGCAGGCCATAACTTCTTCGCCATAGGTTTCACTGGGCACGCCAATTACCTGGACGTCTTTTACCTTTTGGTGGATGTACAGCAGTTCTTCGATTTCTTTGGGGTAAATGTTTTCTCCACCGCGGATAATCATATCTTTAATTCGGCCGGTTATGCGGTAGTAGCCGTTTTCATCCACAGTGGCCAGGTCTCCGGTATGCAGCCAGCCTTCTGCATCAATGGCTTGGCGGGTGGCTTCTTCCATTTTGTAGTAGCCTTTCATAATGTTGTACCCTCGGGCACAGAATTCGCCTTGTTGGCCGGGGCCTAAGGTCTCTCCAGTTTCAGGATTCACAATTTTGCACTCTACGCCGGGCAGATTGCGGCCAACTGTGTTAACCCGCAGCTCCACCGGGTCATCGGTGGTGGTTTGGGTGCAACCAGGAGAGGATTCGGTTTGCCCAAACACGATGGTAATGTCTTTCATGCCCATTTTGTCAATTACCAGCTGCATAACCTTGGCAGGGCAGGGGGAGCCGGCCATAATACCGGTGCGCAATTTTGGAAAGCGATAGTTTTTAAACTCGGGGTGCTCAAAAACGGCAATAAACATAGTGGGAACACCATGCACTGCGGTGCATTCTTCATCTTGGCAGGCCTGCATAAACTTAACCGGATTGTAGTATTCCAGCGGCACCATAGAGCTGGAATGGGTGACGCAGGCAGTGATGGCCAGCACCAAACCAAAGCAGTGGAAAAAGGGAACCGGAATACACAGCTTATCCTCATGGGTAAATTTCATGCAGTCTCCAATAGACTTGCCATTGTTGATAATGTTGTAGTGGGTGAGCATAACCCCTTTTGGGAATCCTGTAGTGCCGGAGGTATACTGCATATTGATAACATTGTGGCAATCCAGCGAATTGCTGATGTTGCGCAGTGTTTCGTCTGGAATCTCCGTTCCCATATCCTCCAAATTGTTAAAGGTGTACATGCCTTTTGGATGTTGGTCTGAGCCGATGTACACAATGGATTTCAAAAAAGGGAATTCAGCATTGTCAATTTGCCCAGGCATTACCTCATCCAGTTCAGGGAAGAGCTTGCAGATGGTGTTGACATAGTTGACATCCTTAAAGCCGCCGGTCATTACCAGCACTTTGGCATCCGATTGCTTCAGGAGATACTGCAGCTCAAATACCTTATAGTTGGTATTTACAGTTACCAAAACCGCACCAATTTTTGCGGTGGCAAACATGGTGATAATCCATTCCGGAACGTTGGTGGCCCAGATAGCCACATGGTCGCCTTTTTTTACTCCCATTTTGATGAAGCCTTTGGCAATCCTGTCAACTTCCTGGTTAAACTCCCGCCAGGTGCGGCGATATGGACGATCGATATACTTAATGGCTTCCCTGTCCGGGTATTGGGCGGCAACATTTTCAAGCAGCTTGCCAAAGGTAATTTCCCAAAAATTCTGTGTACCTGTTGCTGTTATACTCATGATCAACTCTCCTTTAATTGGTTATGCCGCCACTTACGGCAAGAAAGCCGTGCGGGAACTGTTTTGGAAAAAACACTACCACCGTCACCGTTATCATGGATAGAAAGCACCCAAAAGTGTTGTGATACAACAAAAAAGCTTTCGTCTTCCTTATCCAAGAAGACGAAAGCTGTAAATACTTCCGCGGTACCACTTCAGTGGGCACAATCTGTGCCCACTTTGCCCTGTCTAACAACAGGCTCCTTTAGTAACGGGAAGGACTCCGGTCGAACCTACTAGTATTCAGCCGACTGCTCAAGG
>CAYNCW010000142.1:0-7355 GCA_964395635.1 uncultured Oscillospiraceae bacterium | reverse complement strand
CATTGTGTTCGGCATGTAACCCACGCCCTGGAGGAAATGGGCGGTGTGGATGCGGTTTCGGTAAGCCTGGAGGAAAAAACAGCAACGGTGGAACATGAGGACAGCGTTACCCTTGCCAGCATGAAAGATGCTGTTGAGGATGCAGGATACCAAGTGGTATAAGACCATTTGGCGCCAGTTGGCTGGTGAAGGTTTAGAAAAAGGGAAAGGATGCTTCACCTGCATCCTTTCCCTTTTTTGGGGTTTCTATTGGGGGTTACCCGTAGATAATCTCTTCACATGTCCGGTAGCAGCATTCGGTGGGGGTAATGCCCAAGTCTTTTGCTTTGTTGAGGTTTGCCCAGGTATTGCTGGGCATAATCTCCTCGATCTTTTGGCTGAGGCTCTCGGGGGTACCGTCATACAGATACTCCTCTGCACCGCAGATAACCCCTGCGGTATTGTGCCACCATTCCGATTGGAAAAGAATGCCCCGTTCTGCCAGAAGTTTGGCCAAGCGGATCTCCTCCTCCTGGCTGCTGGCTCGCAGCTGGTTGTTGGCAGAGCCCCAAACATATTTGCACCGCAAGGTGGGGATGTTGTCGTCATGAAGAATACCACCAATGGCACAAGGACAAAGAATATCCACATCTATTGCCAAAAATTCCTCCACAGATATAGCGGTGACATCCTTGCCGGGGTGTTTTGCCAGAAACTCCTTCACTACAGCTTGGTCAATATCGGTGACATACAGCTTCACATTCTCTTGCAGCAGGTATTCTCCCATATACCAGCCCACCGCACCCAGCCCTGCCATAGCAATGGACTTGCCATCCAGACTCTCGGTGCCTTCCCGGAACTTAACTGCCTGCTTCATAGCCAGGTATACGCCATAGGCGGTGGGTTTGCCGGTTTCTCCGGTTTTGGCGCTGGGCCCTCCGGTAAACTGTTTGCTAAACCCTTCCCGAATCATCACATCGGACATTTGGGTGGGGAAATTCATGTCCGGGCCGGTCATATCCCGGCAGCTATCCAAAGCAAAGGCCAAAAATCCCATAATCTCCATGTTTTCCAAATCCAGCGGCTTCATGGTCACCGTTGCTTTGCATCCGCCAAAGGGCAGCTTACCCGCTACATTTTTAAAGCTCATGCCCCGGCCCAGGTTTAACCCGTCAACAATCACCTCCAGCTCCTCTTCTTCGGGGAAATGGCGGCGGATACCACCGGCCATAATGGCGTGGCTTTTGTTCAGCAGCCCCAGCTTTCTGCTGTGTTCATGCATCATAAAGCGAATATCGTGCTTCTCGTTAAAATAGCAGTCAATTCCAAAATGCTTGCCTGCTCGCACCAGATCCTGCACCTGCTGGAAATACGCGGACAAGCCATATGTTTGGAACAATGCCAACACCTGGGTGGTGTTGAGATACCTTGCATTGTCAGTAAAAATTCCATCTATGCAAAAGGTTTTGTTGTATTTGGAAAAATCAAAGTCAGCCTCCCATTCCTTGGCTGCAAAAAAGCGGAACTTGTCGGTGCGAAAATCGTAGCGGATTTTCAGGGTGGTTAACCCCTCTTGTTTCAGGGGGTAAAATAAACTTCTTTCCATTGCGATGACACTCCTTTTATTTTTAGCTTAAAATGTAATGAAATTTCCCAGGAAGATGACAATAATGGCAATCGGGCAGATATACTTCACCGATACTGTGAGCCAGATGCGAATAAAGGGGTGCCGTACATTGGCTGCTTCTAAAAAGTTGTGGATACCCCATATCCAGCCCACAAAGATAGAGATGCAAAGGGCACCCAGCACAATAATGTAGTTGGAGGTTACATTGTCCAGTAGATCAAACACCGCGCCGTTTGCGGTGGAAAACACACCGATAACAAGCCCCACGGCCATGGTTATCAAAACTGCTTTGCTTCTTTTAATGTTTAGGGTATCTATCATCACCGCTACAATCGCTTCCATAATGCCCAGAGCGGAGGTAAATGCAGCAACATAAAAGCCCACATAAAACAGAGTGCCCACAATGCGCCCACCTGCTATATAGTTAAACACATTGGGTAAGGTGATCAGCGTAAGAGCGCCACCGGCTGCAGGCTCCAGCCCAAAGGCAAACACCATGGGGAAGATCATGAACCCTGCTGCAAGACCCGCAAAGATGATGGCAAGGCTGATGGTGGATGCGTGTTTTACGATATTCTCGTTTTTGCCCTTTAAATAGCTGCCAAATATCATGGAGGCCAGCATGGCAATGCCGATAGCAAAAAAAGCTTGACCCAGCGCCGCAATCAGCGAGCCAAAGGAGAAGGATTGGGGATTGGGCTGTAGCAAAAACAGTACACCCTTATAAGCGCCTTCAACCTGCAAGCCGATAACAATACAAACCAGCATGATCACAGCCAAAACCGGCAGCAGGATCTTGGAAAGCTTTTCGATGCCCCCCTGCAGCCCTTTGTTTACCACCAGCCCCACCAGTATCCAGTTGATGATAGCAAACAGACACATTTGCGGAAAATCCCCCTGGAGATCCATAAAGGATGCGGTGATTTGATCCGGGCTCATCCCCGAGAAAAATCCCGAACCGGTTCGGTATATGTAAGCCAAAATATCCGCATAGATGGGTATGGTATAGGAGTATATCAGCTGGGCCGCCGCCAGATGCAAAAACCCTGCCAGATACCACTTTTTGCCCGGTGCAAGCTCCTTATATGCGTGTATGGCTGTTTTTTGGGTTTTATACCCCATAGACATTTCCGCAGTGAGCAATGGTATACCGATAATAAATATAACCGCTACATATGCAATTATAAACAGTGCGCCTCCGTTTGTGCCGCAAACATACGGAAAACGCCACAGGCTGCCTACACCCACTGCAAACCCAATTGCAGTCATTAAAAATCCATAAATCGAGCTGAATCCTGCGCTGGCCTTTTTATCTGCGCTTTGCTTGTTGTCCATTTGCCTCCTCCTATTCTAGTGTGCAATGTGCATACTTCTTGTATCATATCCCGTAGGCCAAATTCTGTCAATAAATTTATCACTTTAAATGAGAAAAATTATCTTTTTTGATTTTTTTGTATGTGCACAGGCACAAGGCCACTGCTGTCATTCGCCATAACACTGCATAGTAGGACAACACGAACTAAAAGCAACAGCTTTGCGACCATTTTTATCATCCGGTAGGGGAAACCCTATTGGGCGAAAAAATATCTCCGCCACCGTATTTTTCTGTATTGCAACAGGCGCTTAAAATAAACCTGCCCCTATCCTTCCCATATAGTTGACAATACCGCGTAGTTTCCCGTAGAATACGTTTATAAACACAATGTTTTCATCTCCGTGCATACTCCCCGGCTGGTTGTCTATCCTTGTATACCACAAATGATTGGAGTGCTGGTTATGTTCAGCAGCTTTTCTCAGCTACAAGACCGGTTGCGGCTGCTTTCCCCAAAGGTTGTTGCGGTGGCCGCCGCCCATGATCTTCATACCTTGGAGGCTGTGTTTGCGGCGGCAAAGGTACTGCCTATGCAGTATATCCTGGTTGGGGATCCGGTTAAAATCCGCTCTCTTGCCAAGCAGTTGGGGGAAACACTATCCAGTGGGGACATTGTGCCTGCTGCTGACAACCAGGACTGCGCCGCCAAGGCAGTTGCCCTTGTGAGGCAGGGCAAAGCCGATGTTCTAATGAAAGGCATCTTGGAAACCGGTACCCTTTTAAAGGCGGTATTGCATAAGGAAACCGGCATACGGGGAACCGGCACCATGTCCCATCTGGCTATGCTGGAATCCCCCGGCTACCACAAGCTGGTGGCGGTTACCGATGGTGGCATGATCCCTTACCCCACCCTTGAACAAAAAGCGGATATTGTGAAAAATGCCGTTTCCTTTCTGAGTCAGCTGGGCATAGAAGCTCCTAAGGTGGCAGCATTGGCAGCAGTGGAAACGGTGAGCGACAAAATGCCAGAAACCATCCATGCCGCACAGCTGGTAGAGCTCTGCGCCCAAGGCAAGCTGGGAAGCTGTATTTTAGAAGGCCCCCTATCCTTTGATATCGCCGTAAGCCCCCAATCTGCCGCTGTCAAAGGTTATACAGGTCAGGTGCCTGGCCAGGTGGATATACTGCTGGCACCCAATATCGGGGTGGGCAACATTCTGACAAAAGGGCTACTCTATTGGGGCGAAGCCAAAATGGCCGGTTGTATCCTGGGTGCCAAGAGCCCTATTGTGCTGGTTTCTCGGGGTGCCAGCTGGGAGGAAAAGCTTTTATCCATACTGCTCTGCCTTTGTGGCAGCTGCCCACAAACCCAGCTTGATAAGAAGTGAGGTATCCATAATGAATTACCGTATACTTGCCATCAACCCAGGCTCCACCTCCACAAAGGTTGCCGTATATGAAGAGGAGCGGCTGCTTTTTAACGATAATATCCAGCATCCGCAGGAGAGTTTGGAACAATATGGCTCCTTATTGGAGCAAATTCCTTTGCGTAGACAAACAGTGCTGGATACACTGGAAAAGCATAGCCAAAACCCCAAAAATCTGTCGGTGGTTATGGGGCGGGGCGGCCTATTCCCGCCTATACACACTGGTGGGTATCTAGTAAATGAGGCTATGCTTTCTTTAATAATGCAAGAAGAAATCCCATCTCATGCATCCAATTTGGGGGCTGTTTTGGCAAAGGAAATCGCCCAGATTGCCGGTGTAAACGCCTTTATTTACGATGCGGTTTCGGCCAATGAATTCCCGCCGGTAGCCAAAATAACCGGTATTCCCGAAATAGAGCGTAAAAGTTTTTGCCATGTACTCAACAGCCGGGCTGTAGCCATTCGATACGCAACCTCTCAAAATAAGCGCTATCAGGATATGAACCTGATGGTGGTGCATATGGGCGGTGGCATTACAGTGGGGGTACACAAACAGGGCAAAATTGTGGATTCCCTGGCAGATGACAACGGCCCCTTTTCTCCGGAACGAGCCGGCAATGTTCCCCTGTTCGACATTATCGATCTTTGCTACAGCGGTAAGTATGAGAAGAAGGATATGGCCAAAAAGATACGGGGTATGGGTGGTCTGCGCGCCTTGGTGGGCACCTCGGATTGTAGGGTTATCGAACAAAGAATCGCACAAGGGGATCAAAGAGCTAAACTGGCATTGGAAGCCCAGGCGTACCAGATTGCAAAGGGAGTAGGACTGCTTTCGCCGGTACTGGGCAGAAGCTGCGAGGCCATTATCCTCACTGGGGGGCTGGCATATTCCAAGATGCTGATGGATATGGTGGTTGGCCAGATAGACTTTATTGCCCCGGTAATTCTAATGCCCGGTGAGTACGAGATGGAGGCACTGGCCATGGGTGGACTGCGCATACTGCGCGGGGAAGAACCCTATCGGGAGATGTAGGCTGGTAATAAACAAACCTCCCTCAGCGGTTTATCCAAGGGGCCATTCACTTGCACCCAAAGAAACCATTCCCCCGTCAGTAGGTAGAACCGGGGGGTATTGAGGGGGCATTTGGATGCCCCCTTATAGCCTGTCGACTTTATAAAGAGAACCCCCGGAACCTATGTGGTTCCGGGGGTTCTCTTTGGGATTATTCCACTGTTACACTCTTGGCCAGATTTCTGGGCTTATCAATATCCAGCCCTTTGTTGGCGGCAACATAATAACTTAACAGCTGGAGCAAAATCACCGAAAGGGACGGCGAGAACAGCTCGTTTATAGGGGAAATACGGAAAAGGGACAGCTTGTCGTCCTCCTGAATATCCAGAGAATCGCTGATAAACAGCACTTTGGCTCCACGGCTGAGAACCTGTTCCACATTGCTGGCGGTTTTACCCATCAAATGCTTGCAGCAGGAGATGGCCACTACCAGGGTATTGTCCTCTATCAGGGAGATTGTGCCGTGTTTGAGCTCGCCCCCTGCATAGGCTTCGGAATGGATATAGGAAATCTCCTTAAGCTTAAGAGAGCCCTCCATGGCGATGGCGTAATCGATATTGCGTCCGATAAAGAATATGCTTTTGCAGTTAAAGCAGGTTGCGGCATATTGCTGCACCTTGTCTACATCTGCAAAAATAGCCTCTGCCTTTTGGGGCAAGGAGCTGATTTCCTCAAACAGCTCCTGTTGTTTTTCGGCTGTCAACTGGCCCAGCTTACCGGCAAAGGATACAGCCAGAATATACAGCAGCGCCAGCTGTGCAGAAAATGCCTTGGTTGTGGCAACTGCAATTTCCGGGCCCGCTATGGTGTAAATGGTGTAATCGCTTTCCTTTGCTATGGTGCTGCCCACCACATTGACAATGGAGAGGGTGGTCGCCCCTTTGCGTTTGGCCTCCCGCATGGCCGCAATGGTATCTGCGGTTTCTCCCGATTGGCTTACCAGTATCACCAGGGTTTTGTTGTCCACAATGGCATCTCGGTAGCGGAATTCACTGGCCAAATCCACCTCTACAGGCATTCTGCACAACCGCTCAAACACATATTTGGCAACCATACCGGCATTGCTTGCCGAACCGCACGCGGTAATTACAATCTTGTTGAATCGGGCTATATCCAGCCCTGCTATCACCTCTTTGTTGGCACCGGTGACCAAGGCAGATTGGATGGTATCTTTTAAAACACGGGGCTGCTCCATAATTTCCTTAAACATAAAGTGCTCGTAGCCGCCCTTTTCGGCACTTTCAAAGCTCCAGGAGATGGTTTCTGGTGTTTTGGACAAAGGCTCCTTATCCATATTGAAAAAGGTTACACTGCCCTTTTGTAGCACTGCAATTTGTTTGTCTTCCAAATAGCAAATCTGGTTTGTGTGTTTGAGTACTGCTGGAATATCCGAAGCGATATAGTTGCCGTCCTCTGCAACACCGATAATCAGCGGGTTGTCTTTTTTCACCGCTATCAGTTTATCCGGCTCATCCAGGCACATGATACCCAGGGCATAGGAGCCTTCCAATGCATTGACCACCTTGATGATGGTTTCCATAATGTCGCCTTTGTAATAATACTCTGCAAGCTGGGCGATGACCTCGCTGTCGGTTTCGGAAACAAAGGGAATGCCTTTGGCCTCCAGCTTCTCCCGCAAGGGCTTGTAGTTTTCGATAATGCCGTTATGTACTATAGCAACCTTGCTTTGGCTGCCCAGATGGGGATGGGAATTTGTGTTGGAAGGTTCTCCATGGGTGGCCCAACGGGTATGTCCTATGCCAATATGCCCCGAAACAGGCTGGTTGTTAATGGCTTCTTCCAGTACCGAAAGGCGCCCCTTCTTTTTCACAACATCGAAGCTGCTGTTGTTATATACCGCAATACCGGCTGAGTCGTATCCCCGATATTCCAACCTCTTCAGACCGTCTAAAATCAGCGGCACGGCATCTTGATCGC
>CAYNCW010000141.1:0-7395 GCA_964395635.1 uncultured Oscillospiraceae bacterium | reverse complement strand
AGGGGAACTGAAATGGTTGAACAAATCGTAGTTCGTAAGAACGCATATTATGATTCTGTCACATTGATGACTCTCACCAATAAAATTAAGAAGATGAGCGGCGTTTTGGATGCAGTTATTTCCATGGCAACGCCTATGAATATTGAACTGCTGCAAAGTGTAAATTTGGGTAACGAGGAAACAGCCCAGGCAACACCAAACGACCTGCTGTTGGCCATTCGGGCAGCAAGTCAGGAGGAATGTGAAAACGCCCTGAAAGCTGTGGATGAACTGCTGAACAAAACCGGTAGCGCTGAGGATTCTGGCAAGAAAACCGTCTACCACACCATCTCCCAGGCAAAAAAAGAAAACCCGGGGTATGGGGTTGCGGTAATATCGGTTGCAGGCCAATACGCTGCCCGTGAAGCACGTCAGGCCCTGAAAAACAACATGCATGTTATGCTGTTTTCAGATAACGTAACCATAGAAGAGGAGCTGGAGCTCAAGCAGGAGGCCCACAAGAAGAACCTGTTGGTAATGGGCCCGGACTGCGGCACCGCTATTTTGGACGGCGTTGGCTTGTGTTTTGCCAACAAGGTGTGCCGTGGAGATATTGGTTTGGTTGCAGCATCGGGAACTGGGTTGCAGGAGGTTACAGCTCTGATTGATCGCCTTGGAGGTGGTGTTTCCCAGGCTATTGGCACCGGCGGTCGAGACTTGACTGCAGAAATCGGCGGTATTATGATGCTGGACGGCCTGCACCTGTTGGAACAGGATCAAGCGACAAAGGTGATAGTGCTGATTTCCAAGCCACCGGTGAAGGAAGTGGCACACAAGATTCTGCAAGAGGTGGGATACTGCAAAAAGCCAGTTGTTGTCTGCTTTATCGGCTCCGGATCGGACGGAGAGGACAACAACCTTGCCTATGCTGTAAACCTGGAGGATGCTGCGGTAAAAGCTGTGAATCTTTCCAAGGGCAAGACCAGCCAACACACAGAACACTCTATCTATCCGCTGCCTACAGCGGAGATTCAAAAGGCCTGCGCCACACTGAAGCCCCAGCAGCAGTATATTCGTGGACTGTTTTGTGGTGGAACCTTGGCTGCCGAGGCGGTAACCGCCATTGCACACCACTCGCTGGAAGTGTACAGCAATGTGGCCAAAAAGCCTGAGCAAAAAATTGCAGATCCTATGACCAGTGTGAAGCACACCATCATCGACCTTGGAGATGATGTATTTACACAAGGCAGACCCCACCCCATGATTGAACCGGAAATCCGCAACGACCGCCTGGTTCGAGAAGCAACCGATCCGGAGACTGCAGTGGTATTGTTGGACTTTGAGCTGGGTTATGGTTCCCACCAAGACCCTGTGGGTGTGACTATAGAAGCGATTCAAAACGCAAAGGCACAAGCTGTAAAGGCCGAATTCCAGCCGGTGTTTGTGGCATACATCCTGGGAACCAATCAGGATTTCCAAGGATACGCTGAGCAAAAGGCTATGCTGGAGGCTGAAGGTGTTTTGGTGGCGGAAAGCAATCTTCACGCCGTGGAAATCGCTCTGGCAATTATTGAGGGTAGGAGGTAAGGACAGATATGGCACAGGAAACTATATTTGAAGGGGTAAGCTTTCTCAATATTGGCACCTCTCTTTTTCGGGATCACATTGAAAAGCAAGGACGTGCTTGCGGCCAGGTTGATTGGAAACCCATTGCCGGTGGCAACGTGGAGCTGATCAACGCTTTGGATCAGCTGATGGAAGACCCCAAAATTGATGCAGCCAACCAAATCGTTGCAGGGAAAATCAAAGCGGCAAGACCGGTTTTGGTGGATATGGACACCGCTCTTGCTGTGATTCCGGGTATGACCCCCAAGACCATTCTCCATGCCGGACCACCCATTGGCTATGCAGATATGTGTGGTCCCATGAAAGGCGCTGTTATCGGTGCGCTAATTTACGAAGGCCTTGCTGAAACCCATGAGCAAGCCGACAAATTGGCGGCCTCCGGGCAGATCACCTTTGCGCCCTGTCATGAGCACAGCGCGGTTGGCCCTATGGCAGGTATTATTTCTCCTTCCATGCCGGTGCATGTGGTGAAAAATGAAACCGACGGCAACATGAGCTATGCCACGGTTAACGAAGGTTTGGGTAAGGTTTTGCGCTATGGTGCCAACAGCCAAGAGGTGTTGGAGCGTCTTGCCTATATTCGGGACGGCTTTGCGCCGATTATGAAACAGATACTCAAGGCTGTCGGTGGGATTGACCTGAAAAACCTCATTGCACAGTCCTTGCATATGGGCGATGAGTGCCACAACCGCAACAAGGCTGCCACCTCATTGTTTATCCGGGAGATACTCCCCTACCTGATGGGGCTGGATCTGGATGGGGCAGAGGCCAAAAAGGCAATGGAATTTCTCAACGGAAACGACCACTACTTCCTGAATCTCTCTATGGCTGCCTGCAAGTGCACTTTAGATGCAGCCCATGGCGTGGAACACTCCACCATTGTAACAACCATGGCTAGAAACGGTGTGGAGTTTGGCTTGCGGGTGAGCGGAATGCCTGCAGATATGTGGTTTACCGGCCCGGCACTGATGGTTGAGGGACTGATGTTCCCCGGCTTTGATCAGGAGGACGCAAACCCAGATATCGGAGACAGCGCCATCACAGAGACAATGGGCATTGGTGGATTTGCTATGGCTGCTGCGCCTTCTATCGTGCAATTTGTAGGCGGCAGAGTGGCCGATGCACTTTCTTACAGCAAGCAGATGTATGAGATTACCCAAGCCGAAAACAGCGGATTTGCCTTACCGGCACTGGATTTCCGGGGGACAGCTCTTGGCATTGACATTCGCAAGGTGATCGCCACAGGTATTCTTCCCATTATCAACACTGGCATGGCCCACAAAGAGGCTGGAATCGGCCAGGTGGGGGCAGGTCTGGTTCACCCGCCTATGGTTTGTTTTGAAAAAGCACTGCTGTCCTTTGAGAGTAGAACAAAGTGAGGAAAAAATCGTGGCAAAAATAATTATTGCAGTTGGCGGCAACGCTTTGGGAGAAACAGCCCAGGAGCAGATGCAGCTGGTTAACCAAGCGGCAAAGCCTATCGCTGATTTGATTCAAGACGGCAACCAGGTTGTGGTGGTTCATGGCAATGGCCCACAGGTGGGCATGATTCACAAAAAGCTTAATAGTAGCGAAGGTGCAACTGCAGAATCGGGGATGCCTTTACCGGAATGTGGTGCAATGAGCCAAGGCTATATTGGGTATCATCTACAAAATGCAATCACCAACGAACTGCGCAGCAGAAGCATACAGAAAGCCGTAGTCACTGTGGTAACCCAAACATTGGTGGATCCCAAAGATCCGGCATTTGAAAACCCCAGCAAGCCCATTGGCTCTTTCTACACCAAAGAGCAGGCAAAGGAGCTGGAGGCGCAAAAGGGATACACCATGATGGAGGATGCAGGACGGGGCTATCGCCAAGCAGTGGCATCCCCCAGCCCGGTGGACATTCTGGAAAAAGACTGCATAGCCAATTTGATTGAGGCTGGGCATATTGTTATCGCCACAGGCGGCGGCGGTATTCCTATGGCTGAACAAAACGGACGAATTGTTGGCGTAGATGCGGTGATTGACAAGGATTTTGCAGCTGCAAAGCTGGCCGAACTGGTAGGGGCTGATATGCTGATTATTCTAACCGCTGTGGATAGAATCGCGGTTAATTATGGAAAGCCCAACCAGAAGTTTTTGTCTGAGGTAACCCTTACACAAGCAGAGCAGTATTGTGCGGAAGGCCATTTTGCACCGGGCAGTATGCTTCCCAAGGTGCAGGCAGCTATGGCGTTTACAAAATCCAGCAACAACCGCCGTGCAATTATCGGTTCGCTAGAGCAAGCACCACTAGCTGTTAAGGGGCTGAGCGGAACGGTGTTCCTCCACTGATCCAAAAACCAATATGGCACTAATAATAAATAAAAAAACGACTAGCGCACCACAAAGCTGCTAGTCGTTTTGCTTTTATATAGTTATGATTACCTTGCCAAGGATATTGACCTTGGCGTATGCTCTAATGATATACTCAATAAAGTATTTGCAATAGAAAGTGTGAGGTATTGGCTATGGAATGGACCATCAAACAGGTATCAGAACAGATAGGAATTCCAACCGATTCGTTGCGGTATTATGATAAGCTGGGGATAGTATCCCCAAAAAGAGCAGAAAATGGATATCGGTATTACAATCAGCAGGATATTGAGGTTTTACAGTATGTTACGGTAATGAAATACGCCCATTTTTCGCTGGCAGAGATCAAAGAGGTTGTGGGCGCCTTTGGCCATGAATTTTCAGATGAATGCAACATACGGAGTAGAAAGCTACTGACAGACAAGGTGGCAATGCTGCAGGGGATAGTATCCAATTATCAACATGTAATCCAGCTATTGGAAAAAATACTGGTGTTGATGGAAAACAGTGATGAGTTTGTAAAAAATCAGGACAAAATTGATACTTTAATATCCCTTATCTTTAACAATATCCGGGAAAGTACTATGTAAGCAAAGCAAGCGGTTTATTCACCAGCATCGGTTGTAACCTGTTGGATGCTTTTGGAGCTGGTTTTGCGTTCGGATAGCAAGAGCCCGCCCAAGGTTAGGATCACCCCGAAGAAAACAGACCATGTGATGGTTTCCCTGAGTACGATAACAGAGGTTACCACAGTGACAACCGGCACAATATAGATGTACACACTGGTTTTAACAGCGCCCAGCAGATCCACCGCAGTGTTCCAGGTGACAAAACAAAGAGCCGATGCCCCCAGACCTAAAAACAGAATGTTAAATAGGTTGGCCGGCTGCAGAAAGCGTTGGATGCCCCACTGAAAATCCATTGTAAACAGCACTGGAATCATCAGAACCAAGCCGTAAAAAAAGATGCGTCTGGTGGTTTGTATTGTGTTGTATCCCAATTTGCTTATTTTTCGTACCAAGATGGAATAAACAGCCCATACAATCGCGGCAGATACAGCTAATAAATCGCCTACCGGGCTCAAGGTAAGGCCTGTAGTTTTGTTTATGCTGATAAGGGTTATACCAGTCATTGCAATTACAAACCCTATGAAAAAATCTTTTGTTGGCTTTTCGCCATCCAATACTTTAAAGGAGAGTAAACCGGTGAAAAACGGTGCCACCGAAATAATGATTCCCACATTGGATGCAGTGGTGTAGAGCAGTGCGATATTTTCCAGGAGAAAGTACAGCATAATGCCACAAAAACCGGCACCGGCAAATAATAGCTCCTGTTTAAAAGTGGTCTTTTTCAGCCTATGGGGATAGGTTACCAACAAAGCCAATATGCCAATAGAGAAACGGTAAAATAATATTTCCACCGGGGAAAAGCTTCTAAGAAGTATTTTGGTGGAAATAAAGGTTGTTCCCCAAATGATAATGGAAATGAGTGCAAATAAATGACCTTTCATATTGCGTTTTTCTATCACAAAATCGCCCCTGTTCCGTTTGAAGATTCATGGAATATATCCTGGTATCGTTTTGGCGTTAAGCCAATAAAGTTCTTAAAAAATCGTGTAAAATGGCTTTGGTCGGTAAAACCGGATTGCAGGGCAGCATCCAGTGGCAATACACCCTGTTCCAGCAGCTGTTTGGCTCTATTGATCCGAACTGTGGACAGATATTGATAGGGGGTTATACCCCGTTGTTTGGTGAAATTTCTTAGCAGGGTGTATTTGTTTAGCCCGGTTAGCTGGCTAAGATCTGCCAAACCAAGCTGTTGGTGGTAGTGGACATCCATGTATTCACAGGCTTTTTGAATTTCTGCACTCACATCTTTACTCCAATTCCATTTGGCATAACGGGTGATAAGCAGCTCCAATAAAAAGTACAGCGCTTCCTCTTTTTTAAAGGCTGCACGGTTTTCAAAAATCATTTGGTGCAACTCCCGCAAAAGAGCAACGGATTCTTCACAGCGAACAACGGTGGCATGAAATAGGGGCGGGGAAGTACAGCCTGCTATTTCATAAGCGTATTTGCATAGAATATCTTCTTTAATATGTATACAGCGCCAGTCCAAAGGCTGGTGGCCAATATGTTGGCATGTATGGCTGTCGAAGGGATTGAATAGCAGTAGATGACCAGATTCCACAGTATAGGCCTTGTTTTTGCAGACTAAAGATCTGCTTCCGCTTTCTATAAACCCTAGCACATAATGCTCGTGGAAATGATTGGGGAATTTCTGCACAATGCCTTTTAGCTGACATGCTTCTATCTGCAGGTCGGCATCGAAGATTACTAAGCGTTGTTCCTGTTCCATTTACTCAGCCCCTTCATAAAGGCATTTTATCAGAGGATTCCTTTGGTGTCTTGTATGATGTTGCGTGGGATTAGGCAATCCAACACAAAGCAGCGGTGATATGCCTGTGTAATTATACGCAATTTTGCAAAATAATGCAAGCTGACATCAAATTGTTGCAAATGGTCTATTGCTACAGGGGAAACAGAAAATAATTTAGGCAATTTACCAACATACCTCAATCAGCATGTATGAGACTAGTAAAATTGTAGTGGATAGTATATAAGAGTAATCTAAGAATATATGAAGTAAATAGTGAAAATTGACAATGTGTCATGGTCAAAGTACAATGCTGGCTAAAGTTGTATAGTAGACTTAAGGGGATTATACTATTACTATACTGTTCACAAAAATACATATAGGGGATAAAAATGACCATAGTATATGTAATTGATAACAAGCTATACCTAAATATAACCAACAAGTGCAACTGTGCCTGTGAATTTTGTGTGCGGAAATTTCAAGATGGCGTTGGCGGTTCAAAACTGTGGTTGGATTACCAACCAAGTTATGAAGAAATTATTCAAGAGCTTAGTCAATACACCGTATCCCACTATGATCAGGTTGTATTTTGTGGATATGGAGAGCCTACAGAAGCTTTGGAAAATCTCATTCAGGTAAGCAGGTATATAAAAGAATCCCATCCCAAAACAAGCATTCGGCTTAATACCAATGGACTTGGAAGCCTTGCCAACAATTACAATATTGCCCCCACACTTCACAATCTCATTGATGTTGTATCCATTAGCCTGAATGCGCCAACCAAAGAAAGTTATTACAGCTTATGTCATCCTAAGTTTGGTCCGGATTCGTTTTTGGCATTGCAGGAATTTGCAAAAGAATGCAAAAAATATGTCCCAGTTGTGCTTTATTCCGTAGTGGATATTTTGCCCCCAGATTCTATTGCAGCATGCCAAAAGCTTGCCGATGATGCACAAATTCATCTGAGAATACGTCAATCTATTCAGTCCACGCAATAGAAGCAAAACAACGTTACAACAGATTTACACATACATTACAGTAGGAGGATTTAGTAATGAAAAAACAAATGCG
>CAYNCW010000140.1:0-7396 GCA_964395635.1 uncultured Oscillospiraceae bacterium | reverse complement strand
GGCAGGAATAAGCTTACCAATGATAACATTTTCCTTCAAGCCCACCAGTGGATCCACCTTGCCCAATATTGCGGCTTCGGTGAGGACGCGGGTGGTTTCTTGGAATGCTGCAGCGGACATAAAGGATTCTGTGGCAAGAGATGCTTTAGTGATACCCAACAGCATGGGGGTGCGGGTGGCTATGCGACGCTCGCCGCCATCGGCGGAGTTAAGCTGTTGGATCTTGGCATTGCTCTGCTGGAGTTCGTGCTTGGAGACAATGGATCCTGCAATGAGGCTGGTGTCACCGGGATCTTCCACCCGAATCTTGCGCATCATCTGACGCACAATAACCTCGATATGCTTGTCGTTGATATCAACACCCTGGGTACGGTAAACACGTTGCACTTCCTGGATAAGGTAATCCTGGACAGCCAGTTCACCGTTAACCAGTAGAATCTCTGCCGGCTCGATGGAGCCTTCGGTGAGCTGTTGGCCTTTTTCTACCAAATCCCCTTCGGATACCTTAAGGGTGGAGCCATAAACAACCTGTTTTTCAAAGCGTTCACCCGACTCGTTGTCGGTGACTATCACAAAATCGTTGCCTTTGGGGTCTTTTTCAAAGGATACAATACCGTTGAGATGGCTGATTATGGCCGCAGCTTTGGGCTTTCTGGCCTCAAACAGCTCTTCAACTCTGGGAAGACCCTGGGTAATATCGCTGGCAGAGGCGATACCACCGGTGTGGAAGGTACGCATGGTCAACTGTGTACCAGGTTCACCGATAGACTGAGCTGCAATAACACCCACTGCCTCACCGATTGCCACCGGCTGGCCGTTGGCAAGGTTGGCACCGTAACACTTGGAGCAAACACCGTTTTGAGAAGCACAGTTGAGGATGGAGCGGATTTTCATCCGGGTAATGCCGGAAGCTACAATTTTGTCTGCGTCCATTTCGTCCATCATCTTGTTTTTGCTCACCAGCAGCTCACCGCTGGTGGGATCCAAAACATCTACCACGGCGTATCTGCCCATGAGACGCTCGGAGAATTCTTCAATGACACGGCCGGAATCCAGGATTTCTTCTACCCATACGCCTTCCACTGTGCCGCAGTCCTCTTCCCGTATAATCACTTCCTGAGAAACATCAACCAGACGGCGGGTTAGATAACCCGAGTCGGCTGTACGCAGCGCGGTGTCGGCAAGACCTTTACGGGCTCCACGAGAAGAGTTAAAGTACTCCAGGATGTTCAGACCTTCACGGTAGTTTGCGCGGATAGGAATTTCGATAGCCTTACCGGATGTGTTGGCGATTAGTCCACGCATACCAGCCAGCTGACGAATCTGGTCCATACTACCACGGGCTCCGGAATCCGCCATCATAAAGATGGGGTTTTCATTGGTAAAACATGCCTGCAAGGCGTCTTTAACCTTTTGGGTGGTGTCGTTCCAGGTTTTGATAACCCGTTCGTAGCGAACTTCTTCCGAGATAAGACCGCGGTCATAGCGGCGCTGGATATCCAATACCGCTTTTTCGGCTTCGGCCAGGTACTGTTTCTTTTCCGGCGGAATAACTGCATCTGAAATGGATACGGTAATGGCGCTGCGGGTGCTGAACTGGAAGCCCAAGGTTTTCAGCTTATCCAGCACTTCAGCTGTACGAGCGGTACCGTGCCGTGCTATACACCGATCGATGATTTTGCCCAGCTCCTTCTTGCGCACAAGGAAGGAGATTTCCAGGTCAAACTGGTTTTCCGGTTTGGATCTGTCTACATACCCTAAGTCCTGAGGAAGGGGTTCGTTAAACAGGATACGTCCTACTGTGGTGCTGATAACCCGGCTGGTGGTCTGCTCCCCTATTTCCTTGGTGATACGCACCTTGATGGGGGCATGAAGACCAACTGCGCCGGATTGATATGCCATTATGGCCTCGCTGGTGTCCCGGAATATCTTGCCTGCACCAATCTCAGTCTCGCGCAGCATGGTGAGGTAGTAAGCACCCAATACCATGTCCTGGGTGGGCACTGCCACTGGGCGGCCGTCCGAAGGTTTGAGCAGGTTGTTGGCAGCCAGCATTAAGAAGCGGGCTTCAGCTTGGGCTTCGGCAGACAGCGGCACGTGAACCGCCATCTGGTCGCCGTCAAAGTCGGCGTTGTATGCTGTACAAACCAGTGGATGCAGCTTGAGGGCGCGTCCTTCGACCAGAACCGGTTCAAATGCTTGGATACCCAGCCTGTGCAGTGTGGGTGCGCGGTTAAGCAGCACAGGGTGATCCTTAATAACCACTTCCAGTGCATCCCAAACCTCTTTGGAGGTGGCACGCTCTACCATCTTTCTGGCTTGTTTTGCGTTTTGTGCATCCTTGTTGTCCACAAGGCGCTTCATAACAAAGGGCTTAAACAGCTCGATGGCCATTTCCTTGGGCAGACCGCACTGATACATTTTCAGTTCGGGCCCAACAACGATAACCGAACGTCCCGAATAGTCAACACGCTTACCCAACAGGTTCTGACGGAAACGGCCCTGTTTACCCTTGAGCATATCCGACAGAGACTTCAGCGGGCGGTTGTTGGGGCCGGTTACCGGGCGGCCGCGGCGGCCGTTGTCAATTAAAGCGTCAACTGCTTCCTGGAGCATACGTTTTTCGTTGCGCACAATGATATCCGGTGCGCCCAGATCCAGCAGCTTGCTCAAACGATTGTTGCGGTTGATAACCCTGCGGTATAGATCGTTAAGGTCACTGGTGGCAAAGCGTCCGCCGTCCAGCTGCACCATGGGGCGAATATCCGGCGGTATAACCGGAACCACATCCATGATCATCCATTCTGGCTTATTGCCGCTGGCTCTGAAGGCTTCTACAACCTCCAGCCGCTTTAAGGTTTTGGCCTTTTTCTGACCTGTTGCTGTTTGCAGCTCTTCCTTAAGCTCTACCGACAGGCCTGGAATATCAATTTCTTGCAGAAGGCGCTTGACCGCCTCTGCACCCATTCCAGCCTCGAAATCGTCCTCGTAGGCTTCTTTGAGCTCACGGTATTCCCGCTCGGTGAGCAGGGTGTATTTTTTCAGGTTGGTTCTGCCGGGATCGATGACGATGTAAGCGGCAAAATACAGTACCTTCTCCAAAAGGCGGGGGGACATGTTCAGCAGAAGTCCCATCCGGGAAGAGGTGCCTTTAAAGTACCAGATATGGGATACCGGAGCAGCCAGTTCAATATGGCCCATCCGTTCCCGGCGCACCTTGGAGCGTGTTACTTCAACGCCGCAGCGTTCACAAATTTTGCCCTTATAGCGGATACGCTTGTAGCGTCCGCAGTAACATTCCCAGTCTTTTTGGGGTCCAAAAATCTTTTCACAGAACAGGCCGTCCCGTTCTGGTTTGAGTGTTCTATAGTTAATGGTTTCGGGCTTTTTCACCTCGCCATAAGACCATTCGCGGATGGCTTCGGGAGAGGCGAGCCTGATTTTCATGGATTCAAATACATTAAATTCCAAAACCGTACCCCTACTTTCGTTAAATCATTGCGCCCAGCCAAGGCGCTGTGTTGCGGAGCAATACGCTGTAGTTGATTTTACAGCAGATCGTCGTCCAGATCCTCATCCGCATCCAAATCGAAAATATCGTCGCCTTCATCCTCGTCACTGAGATCCGCCAGCATCGGGTCTTCCAAATCGTCCAGATCAGGCGTCTCAATTTCAAAGGATTCTTCAAATTCGGAGGTAACTTCCACACTTTCAAAGATTTCGTCATCCTTGATAGAAAGTCCCATATTGTCGTCATCAAAGCTTTGTTTCAGGTCGATTTCCTGGTTGTCTTTATCCAAAACCTTAACATCCAAACTCAGAGACTGAAGCTCTTTAATCAAAACCTTAAAGGATTCGGGGATACCGGGCTTGGGTACGTTTTGGCCCTTGATAATAGACTCGTAGGTTTTGACACGGCCCACAATATCGTCGGATTTTACTGTAAGAATTTCCTGCAGGGTGTAAGCAGCACCATAAGCCTCCAGTGCCCACACCTCCATCTCTCCAAAACGCTGTCCACCAAATTGTGCCTTACCACCCAGAGGCTGCTGGGTGACCAAGGAGTAGGGGCCGGTGGAACGGGCATGGATCTTGTCGTCTACCAGATGGTGCAGCTTCAAGAAGTACATATATCCTACGGTAACCGGGTTATCAAAGGGATCGCCGGTACGTCCGTCATACACAATGGTCTTGCCATCCTTGCGCAGTCCCGCATATTCTAAGGTATCCATGATGTCTGACTCGTTGGCGCCGTCGAAAACAGGGGTCATAATCTTCCAGCCCAGTGCCTTTGCCGCCCGGCCAAGATGCACTTCCAGCACCTGACCGATATTCATACGGGAAGGTACGCCCAGGGGGTTGAGTACGATATCCAGCGGTGTGCCGTCGGGCAGATAGGGCATATCCTCCTGGGGCAGTACCCGGGAAACAACACCCTTATTACCGTGGCGTCCCGCCATCTTGTCACCCACCGAGATTTTACGCTTCTGGGCAATATAGCAGCGAACCACCATGTTGACACCGGGAGAAAGCTCATCGGAATTCTCTCTGGTAAAGACTTTTACGTCCACAATAATGCCATATTCACCGTGGGGTACCCGGAGTGAGGTGTCACGGACTTCTCTGGCCTTTTCGCCGAATATAGCTCGGAGCAGACGCTCCTCGGCGTTGAGTTCGGTTTCTCCTTTGGGGGTTACCTTGCCCACCAGAATGTCTCCGGCACGCACCTCGGCACCTACACGGATGATACCGCGTTCGTCCAGCTCTTTTAGAACATCCTCACCCACGTTGGGAATATCCCGGGTGATTTCTTCTGGTCCAAGCTTGGTGTCTCTGGCTTCTATTTCGTATTCTTCGATGTGAATCGAGGTGAACTTATCCTCTTTCACCAATGCTTCGTTGATAAGAACAGCATCCTCGTAGTTGTAGCCTTCCCAGGTCATAAAGCCGATGAGCATGTTTTTGCCCAGAGAGATTTCACCGTTATCGGTGGCAGGGCCGTCTGCAATAACGTCCCCTTTCTTAATCTCGTCGCCAATGTTGACGATAGGACGCTGGTTGATACAGGTGCCCTGGTTGGAGCGCATAAACTTTGTGAGCTTGTAGGAATGCACTCTTCCCTCTTTGTCCCGGATTTGAATTTCCTGGGCGCTGGATTTGCAAACCACACCTTCCACCTGGCTGACCACCACAACACCCGAGTCTACAGCCGCTTTGTACTCCATACCGGTACCCACAACCGGGCTTTCGGGACGGAGCAGCGGAACTGCCTGACGCTGCATGTTGGAACCCATCAGCGCACGGTTTGCGTCATCGTTTTCTAGGAAGGGGATCATTGCAGTTGCAACCGAAACCACCATTTTGGGGGATACATCCATATAATCCACCCGTTCCCGGGCAACCTCTTGAACGGTATCTCTAAAACGCACTGTAACACGTTCGTTGGCAAATCCGCCGTTTTCATTTAAGGCTTCGTTTGCCTGGGCTACAATGTAGTTGTCTTCCACATCAGCGGTCATATACACCACTTCGTCCATAACCCGACCGGTCTCCGGATCTACCTTGCGGTAGGGAGCCTCAATAAAGCCGTATTCATTAATACGGGCAAAGGTTGCCAGGTAGGAAATAAGACCGATGTTGGGGCCTTCTGGTGTCTCGATAGGGCACATGCGGCCATAATGGCTGTAGTGAACGTCGCGAACCTCGAAGGAGGCGCGGTCACGGGACAAACCGCCAGGACCCAATGCGGAAAGACGGCGTTTGTGTGTAAGCTCCGCCAAAGGATTGGTTTGATCCATGAACTGTGACAGCGGAGAGGACCCAAAAAACTCTTTAATGGCAGCCATAACCGGACGGATATTGATAAGTGCTTGGGGTGTAACAACCTCCATGTCCTGGGACTGGGTAGTCATACGCTCGCGGATAACACGCTCCATACGGCTGAAACCGATGCGGAACTGGTTTTGGAGCAGCTCACCCACTGAACGGATACGGCGGTTGCCCAAATGGTCAATATCGTCGATGGTGCCAATGCCCCGGTTAAAGTTGCACATATAGTTAATGGTGGCAAAGATGTCGTCCTTGATAATGTGTTTGGGGATAAGCTCATCCACCCGTTCTTTAATGGCTGCTTTAAGAGCAGTTTCATCTGCAGCGGTATCCAAGATTTCCCGCAGCACGCTAAAGCGTACCTTTTCGTTGATACCCAACTCCAGGCAATTAAACTCCACAAAGTCGTGGATATTCACCATGCCGTTGGAGATAACCTTGGCTTCAAAATCTCCGGATTTCAGATAAACAGTATCCACACCGGCTCTGTCAATAGCGTCGGCATCCGAACGGGTCAAGGTTGTCCCGCTTTCTGCCATAATCTCTCCGGTGATAGGATTGATAACAGGCTGCGACAGGGTATGACCCACCAGCCGGTCAGCAATTGCCAGCTTTTTATTGTATTTATAGCGGCCTACCCGGGAAAGATCATATCTGCGAGGGTCAAAAAACAGGTTGTCGATATGGGACTGGGCAGATTCCACCGTGGGGGGCTCGCCCGGACGCAGCTTGCGGTAAACTTCCAGCAAGGCTTCCTCCAGGTTTTTGGTGGTGTCCTTATCCAGGGTTGTTTTAATCAGCAGATCTTCACCGAAGAACTGCTCGATTTGTTCGTTGCTGCTAAGGCCCAAGGCACGCACAAAGGTGGTGACCGGCAGCTTACGATTTTTGTCTATACGCACATAAAAGATGTCGTTTGAATCGGTCTCATATTCCAACCACGCGCCGCGGTTTGGAATAATGGTAGAAGAATATAGCTCCTTACCCGCTTTATCCCGAGACAAAGAGTAGTACACGCCGGGCGAACGAACCAACTGTGATACGATTACCCGCTCTGCTCCGTTTATAATAAAGGTTCCGCTATCGGTCATCAGGGGAAAATCACCCATGAAAATGTCTTGTTCTTTGACTTCACCGGTTTCTTTATTGTAGAGGCTGGCCCGTACTCTAAGCGGAGCGGCGTAGGTGGTATCCCTCTCCTTACATTCTTCAATGGTATATTTGGGCGTAGACTCCATACGATAATCAATGAAATCCAGCACCAAATTCCCCTGATAATCTGTAATAGCCGAAATATCGCGAAAAACTTCCTTAAGCCCTTCTTCCAGGAACCAGCGATAGGAATTTTTTTGCACCTCAATCAAGTTAGGCATGTCCAGAACCTCATTGATTCTGTTAAAACTCATTCGGACATTTTTGCCTAATTGCACCGGCTTGACATTTACCATAGGCTTATCCACTCCATTTCCATATTGCATACTGGGTTCCCCAAAAAATCCCTTGTGAAATAAATTGAAAAACAGTATTGAAATTTGGGTGCTTTTGTGCTATAATTTTAAAAAGGCAG
>CAYNCW010000139.1:0-7406 GCA_964395635.1 uncultured Oscillospiraceae bacterium | reverse complement strand
CCGCAACAGTTATCTGTTTGATGATGACGATGACTTTTTGTTTGATGATCCGGACGATCTGGAGTACTATGCTTCGGATATGGAAATGGAAATGGAAGCGCCTATTGACGGGGATGCCCCCGCCGACGACGAACTAAAATTTTAACCGGTGTAGGAAAAGCCTTCGGCCAGATATGGCAGAGGGCTTTTTTGTTTCTTTTGGTATAGAATTCACCAGAGTTCAGTTATGGGTAAAGCAGTTCAACATAGCTGTAAGATATTGTGGAAAAAAACAGCACGAAAAAACCGGCCGTTTATTTGGCCGGTTTTGGGGTAGCTATAAAAATGGTTATCTGGATGCTGCAATGGCTGCTTCCAAATCCGCAATCAAATCTGCAGGATCCTCGATGCCGATGGAAAGGCGAATGGTGGATGAGGTAATCCCTGCCTGTACCAGCTGCTGCTCGGTGAGCTGGGAGTGTGTTGTGGTAGCGGGATGGATAATCAGGCTGCGGGTATCCCCCACATTGGCCACATGAGAAAATAGCTTAACTGAATCGATGAGCTTACCCCCAGCTTCTCGGCCGCCTTTAAGGCCAAAGGTGAATACTGAGCCTGCACCGTTTGGCAGATACTTCTGCGCCAAGGCATAATACTGATTGTCCGGCAATCCAGGGTAATGTACAAAGGAAACATCCTTGTGCTCCTTTAGATACTGGGCTACTATCAGGGCGTTGTCGCAGTGCCGACGCATACGCAGGTGCAGTGTCTCCATACCCTGTTGGATGAGGAATGCGCTAAATGGGGAAAGACAAGCGCCCACATCTCTCAGCAGCAGGGTGCGCATACGGGCAGCAAAGGGGGCAGGGCCTGCATCCTTTGCGTAAACAATGCCGTGATAGCTGGGGTCGGGCTGGTTGTATAGGGGGAAGCGTGGGTTACCTGCAAAGGCAAATTTGCCGCTGTCCACCACAACACCTGCCATAGAGTTTCCGTGTCCACCTAAAAATTTAGTGGCGGAGTGCACCACAAAATCTGCGCCAAAATCTATGGGGCGGCAAAGGGGCGGGGGGGTAAAGGTAGCATCTGCTATCAGTGGTATACCGTGGCTATGCGCCAGTGCAGCCAGCCGCTCCAGATCCGCCACGTTGGCGTTGGGATTACCCACCACCTCCACAAACAGGGCTTTGGTCTTGGGGGTTATGGCAGCTTCCCAAGCTTCAAAATCATCTGGATCCACGAATTTTACCTTAATGCCGATGCGATCCAAGGTGACCCCAAAGAGATTGATGGCACCGCCATAAATGCACAGGGAGGATACAATTTCATCCCCTGCAGTGGCAAGGTTTAGCATTGTATTGAAGATGGCCGCATGGCCGGAAGCCAGAGCAATAGCGGCAGCTCCGCCATCTAGGGCAGCGGTCTTTTCTTCCAGCACCGAAACTGTGGGGTTGGTGAGCCGGGAATAGATGTTTCCGGACTGGGAGAGCTCAAATAACCCTGCGGCATGTTCCACCGATGCAAAGGTGTAAGCATTTGTCTGGTAAATAGGGGGAACGGTTGCATGTTGGGCGGCATCTGGGGTATATCCACCATGTACCGCCAAGGTATCCAATCGGTAGTTTTGTTGTGACATTGTTTTTCCTCCCAGCTTTCCATAAGAAATATTTCTTTATTCTCTATTTTCTGGTATACTATAAGCAAACGGGGCTATATTCAGGATATCCCAGCTCGGTGATTGGCAAGCGCAACAACCTGTGGGTAAGCTACCCCCCCAGATGCAGGAATATATTTCTAAACAGTATAAACGATAAAAGGAAGATTGTCCAGATGAAAAAGATTTGCTTATTGTTATCCGTTTTTCTTTGTGTCCTCTGTATATCCGCCACCGCCACAGCGGCCACAGTGGGGACTCCGGACTTTGAGGTAGGCGCCCAGGGGGTTTATCTATACAATGTAGATACCGATACGGTTATCTGGGAACGCAATGCAGATCAGCAGATGTATCCTGCATCTCTCACCAAGATTATGACCTGTATTTTGGCCCTGGAAAACACACCGGATCTGGACAACACCATGGTGGTGTATCCCCAATATGTGGAGGATTATCTCTACAATTACCAGCGGCAAAACGGCGCTGTTTCTTTGGGTGGGATGCTTTCTGGGGAGGAGTTTTCCATGCGGGCATTGCTCTATGCCCTAATGCTGCCTTCTGCAAACGAAGCTGCCATGACCATCGCCCACCACCTGGGCGGTTCTCAGGAAGGATTTTCTGAGATAATGAACAAACGGGCTAAGGAACTGGGGGCGGTAAACACCCACTTTGTAAACCCCAATGGCTTGTTTGATGCCCAGCATGTAACCACCCCAAAAGATATGGCGATACTTACCCAACATGCCATGACCCTGCCCGGCTTTATGGAGATTGCGTCCACCGTTACCTATTCCTCCGGGCCAACCAACAAGCACGACAATCTGGTGTGGAACAATACCAACCAGATGATGGTGGAAGGCAACAGCTATTATTACCCCTATCTGAAAGGGGTAAAAACCGGAACACTGCCGGAAGCAGGCAGATGCTTTGTATCCACTGCCACCAAGGATGGGTTTACCTATCTGTTGGTTTTGATGAACGCCCCCTACATGGATGAAAGTGGCAAGCCATTGGCTTCCAACTCCGCATTTCAAGATGCCGCAAATCTTTACGAATGGGTGTTTCGCACCTTCCGCCGCAAATCTTTGGTGGAAAAGGGCAAATACATCAAAGAGGTACCGCTGCGCCTTTCTATGGATAAGGATTATCTGCAACTGATGACCGCAGAGCGCTTTACTGCGCTGGTGCCCAACAACATCGAGGCTTCCAGCGTTATCTACGAATTTGATGTGCCGGAATCGGTGGATGCTCCTATCGAGAAGGGAGAATCTATCGGCAGCGTCACCTTAATTTTGTCCGGGGAGAAAATCGGCACCGTTGAGCTGTTGTCTGCAGAAACTGTAGCGGCCAGCTATCCCTTGGTGCTGCTGGATAAGACCAAGGCGGTTCTGCGTTCCTTTTGGTTTAAGTTTGCGGTTATCTTTTTTATCCTGTTGGTGATTTTATATGTTGTTCTGATGATTTTGCGCAACAAACGGCGTAAACGAATGGGCAGCTATAAACCCAGAAGACGGATATAGGTGACCCGTAGAATGAATAAATACAAGCGACTGATCCTAAACACCCTGCTGTTTGGGGTGGCAAGTTTTAGCTCTAAGTTCTTGTCCATATTTATCACCATGGTGCTCACGCGGGTGTTTTCCAAAGACCAGGTTGGATCGGGCCAGCTGGTGATAGATACCTGCAACTTTATTGTGCCGGTTATCAGCCTGTGTGTCCACGAGGCTGTAATTCGCTTTGGGTTGGAAAACAGCCAAAAAAAAAGCGATGTATTTACCACCGCTGTGCTGACTATATTGGCAGGCTATCTGCTGCTATTGGTGTGCTGGCCGGCGCTGCGACTAATTCCCTATGTACAAGGCTACTTACTAGCTGTCTATGTATATGTGCTCACCTCTGCGCTGCGCTCCACCGTCACCCACTTTGTGCGGGCCAGCGGGTTTGTGCGGATTTTCGCTCTGGATGGTCTTGTAACCACCCTGTCCACCGTGTTGTTCACCGTGCTGTTTATCCTGCAGTTTCAGTGGGGGGTATCTGGGTATGTCTGGGCCATTATCGCAGCCGATGCTGTGTCGGCAGTTGGGCTGATTCTCATACTGAAGCTGTACCGATTTTTTAAACCGGGCAGGTTTAGCAAAACGGTGCTGCGGCAGATGCTCAGCTACAGCATTCCCCTGGTTCCCACTGCTATTTTTTGGTGGATTACCAACCTGTCCGACCGGTATCTGGTCACCGGTATGGTAAGCGGTGCAGCCAACGGTCTCTATACCGTGTCCTACAAAATTCCCACCATGATAACCCTGGTTTCTGCCATCTTTATTCAGGCATGGCAGATCTCTGCATTTTCAGAATACGATAGCAAAGAGAGTGTACAGTTTTATTCTTCGGTGTTTAGCGGGTACCATACACTGGTGTTTGTTGCGGCATCCGGTCTTATTTTGCTGGTAAAACCTTTGACCACTCTGCTTTGGGGCAATGAGTTTATTGATGCTTGGCGGTATTCGCCCTTTTTGGTGTTGGCTACCGCTTTCTCCTGTTTGGTAACCTTTTTAGGCACCATCTACAACGCGGCAAAATCCAATCGGATGGTGACCATTACCACCTTTATCGGCGCTGTGGCCAACCTGGGGATGAACCTAGTTCTCATACCCAAATACGGCCCCAACGGCGCTGCTTTTGCAACCTTTTTCAGCTACTTCGTGGTGTTTGTTATCCGATTGGTGGATACCAGACGGTATATGGCGCTTCATATACAACCACTGCGTATTGCCGCCAGCTTGGTGGTGCTGCTGATACAGGTTTGGGCGTGTCTTAGCCAGGTGAAGTATTGGGCGGCGCTAGAGGTGGCCATTGTTATACTGCTAATACTCTGCAACTTGGGGCCAATTTTGTTTGTAGCCAGCAATCTTTTGGGTAAGCTGAAAAAAAGGCGGACAGCGGGGTAAACTAAAAAAGTTCTTCTTCGGGCAAAACAGCTTCCCCCAAAACCGCGCTGTTTCCGGTGAGCAGCGCCAAAACCCCCTGATAGATAAACAAGGGTGCATTGAAAAAGCGTTTTTTCAGGTGGGCGCATTCCTCTTGGGTGGGAACAAACAGGGAGAAGCGGATAAGATCGCTTTTACTTTCTGGAATAGCAAATTCCATGATAAATCCACCGTTTTTTGCCGGTATGGTGTTTACCCGCACTTCGGATTTGCGCCGTTCCCGCCGCAACACCTTCTGGGCAGAGGCCAGGGCTTTTTCCCGCACCGATGCGGGTACGGCAGTGGTTAATTCCTTGCCGGTTTCCAGCCCCAGACTGGTTGCCATGTAATAATCCGCACCATCAGAAACATCCTCAGTACGGGTAAGATGCCTGGATTGACAAAGTTGATCCAAGGCGGGCACAAGCTCGAAGTAGTTTACCAGATTGTGCTGGGTTAATGCATCATAAAGCTGCATAAAGCTCATGGGCTGCTGAATATTGGACAAGATATAGCAGATAAGGGTTTTTAGCTCGGTTTGTGAAACCGGACTTCCGGGTGCAACCCCCGCATTAAATATTGAGTCCATCATACTGTCTCACACCGTCCTTCGGGTATAATAAACAACCTGTTCTTTACAAGGCAGACAAAACCGCCTATAAGTTAGTAATAATAGTATTCTACACCATACTTGGCCCAAACACAAGCCGGATCATACTAGGAGTTTTTCATGTCAAAAACCCACAAATTAAAAAAACTATCACGTCTCCAGCTGCTGGGGCTAAGCATTAGCCTGCTGGCTATGACTGTGTTCACTGTATTTGGGATCCGCTGGGCCCTGTCTATGCAGGATGCGGACAAGCTGATTGCTTTTCAACAGCAGATAGCCTCCCTGGGGCTCAGGGGCTGGGGGCTTCTTCTGGCCATCCAATATATCCAAATTGTGCTGGCTTTTATACCCGGAGGGCCTATTCAAATTGTTGCTGGGGCACTGTATGGCCCTTGGGGTGGTATGGCCACCAGCTTGTTGGGTACCGTATTGGCTTCTGCCACAGTGTTTGGGTTGGTGCACCGATATGGACGGAGGATCATCACTTTATTTGTGGATGAACAGGATATTTTACGATATACCTTTATCAGTGATGGCAAGCGGTTGGAGCAGCTGGTGCTGCTGTTGTTTATAATTCCCGGCACACCAAAGGATGCCCTGACCTATTTGTTTGCACTCACACCGCTTTCTATGGGGCGGTTTATGTTTTTGAGTATTCTGGCACGAATTCCCGGTGTTCTTACCTCCACCCTGGCGGGGGATTCCATTATACAGGGGGACTTTATAAAAGCCGGGATGTATTTTGCAGGGATCACTGCCATTAGCTTGGGGGGAATGCTGCTGCACAAAAAGGTGATGGCAGTCTATCGCCACAGAAAATAACAGAATGCAATCATGAGGAGGAACCGGCAGGATGATAAGCTTTAAAAACGATTATGCAGAAGGGGCACATCCCAAAATCCTGGAAGCTCTTGTGGCGACCAACCTGGAACAAACCAATGGCTACGGAGAGGATCCCTATTGTAAGGCAGCGGCGGATCTTATCCGCGCGCAGCTGGGCAAACCCCAATGTCAGGTAGTATTTTTATCTGGGGGAACACAAGCCAACCTGACGGTGATTTCCCATCTGCTTCGCCCGTATCAGGCGGTTATATCCACCAACGAGGGCCATGTGGTTTTTCACGAAACCGGTGCAATTGAAGCCACCGGCCATAAGGTCATCCAGCAGCCGGTACCTGACGGAAAACTTACCCCTGCAATGGTGGAAGCGGTGTTGGAGCAGTATAACCAAGGGCCCCATGTGGTACAGCCCAAGCTGGTGTATATCTCCCAAGCCACCGAAACAGGCACACTGTATACAAAGCAGGAACTCATGCAGCTGTATCAGCTGTGCAAGGCCAAGGATCTTTACCTGTACATAGACGGTGCTAGGCTGGGCAGTGCCCTGGCAGCACAGCAGGGGCAGCTTGCGCTATCGGATTACGCCGAATATGCAGATGCCTTTACCATCGGCGGCACCAAAAACGGCGCACTGTTTGGGGAGGCGCTGGTAATTCCCAACAACGCTCTAGCCCAGGATATACGCTACTCGGTGAAACAAAAAGGTGGGCTTCTGGCCAAAGGCAGAATGCTGGGCATTCAGTTTCAGCAGCTGTTTACCGACAATCTTTATCTGAAAATGGCGGAGCATGCCAATACACTGGCCTATCAGCTCCGGGACGGGCTACAGGAGATGGGCTTTTCCTTTGCCTATGATTCCCCCAGCAACCAACAGTTTGTGCTGTTTTCCAATGCCATGGTTGAAAAGCTCTCCCAAAGCTATGAGCTGACGATATGGGGCAAGCAGGATACCGATACGGTCATTGTGCGGCTGGTCACCTCCTGGGCCACAAAAGAGCAAGCTGTGCAGCGCTTTTTGGCGGATTGCCGGGCACTGAAAGGGTAAGGGACTGTTGTAAAAAAACGCTGGTTGTGCCTGCACCCCATGCAACCGGCGTTGCTGTTTTACTCTAGGAAAGGTGCCCCTTTTTTTGGCTGAGAAATCCTACAATTTGTGGAGAATCCACACTTGACTTTTCCTTAAAAAACACTATAATAGAGTTCAGTAAAGGGCAGCAGGTGTGGGATCAGAGTAGGCAAAGTTAAAATTTTCTGGGTCTACAAAAACGGCTACTGCATATACTAATACTCGGGTATGGGTGGGGTATTGGTGGGTCATTTACTTTTGTATATTCCTCAATAGCTCAGTCGGTAGAGCATG
>CAYNCW010000138.1:0-7412 GCA_964395635.1 uncultured Oscillospiraceae bacterium | reverse complement strand
GGGCTTAAGTCCGCCATTCAGCGGGATTTGAGCTTTCCAGCGGATTCTGCCCGGATTGCCCGGCTCCAACAGCAGGTAAAGGAGGGCACCTATCGGGTATCCACCGATGAGCTTGTCAACGCCATTTTGGATGCCTAATCATTGAGAAAGTGGTGAGCTTTTGAGCAAATACGATAAATTTTATGAGTATCTTGCAGATTTACACCAAAACCATGTCCGCTTGCTGGACTTACTGCAAAGCAAATTAAAAGCAGTCGACAGCCAGGATATCAATAAATTGGATGAAATCATGAAGGAAGAACAGGTTTTTGTTCTTGTATCCAAAAGCTTTGACTCCAATATTCAGCGCTTTCGCAACGAACTGTCTCTTTCGGGAGAAAAGCTCAGCGATATTATACCCGAGCTTCCTGACCAAGAACAGCAGCGATTTAGAACTATTTTTAAGCAGCTTAAAAATAGCCTTGACCAAACACAGGCGCTCAACCAAAATTGTCAGGATTTATTGGAAGAGCGCCTTTACGTGCTGAATAAAAATATTCGCAAACTGGACACCAGTGCCAACAACACCTATACAAAGCCGGGAGATGCCGGCAAATCTGGCGGAAGTCAATATCTTTTAACCAAATCTGTTTAATTGACTTTAGCAGGTGGTAACTTGGTAGTTTCACCAAAAAAATGACTTCGCTTTTGATATGTATGAAAAGGAGGGCATTTTCATGCTCCGACCCACATTTTTATCTTTTGAAACCACCAAACGGGCCTTGCAGGTTAGCCAAATGGGTTTGGACACGGTGGGACACAATATATCTAATGCACAAACTCCGGGGTACACCCGTCAGCGGGTGGATCAGGTTTCTATAAGTTCGGGCGGCTACGGCAGCAAATACCAAATTCGCGGTGGCGCCAGCCAATTTTCCGGACAGGGATCTATTGCAACCGGCGTCAGCCAGGTACGGGATCCTTTCTTGGATACCCGCTATCGCAACGAGGCCTCTAACTATGGGCAACACGCCATGACGGTCAACGGTCTTACCGACCTTGAAAATGTATTGGATGAAATCTCCACCAACGGTTTAAGCGCCCAAATGGGTGATTTTATATCCGAGCTGACCAAATATATGAACGACGCAAGCAGCCCTGAGTTCGCTACAGTGGTGCGCAACTCCGCTTCTAAGCTTGTGCAGATGATGAACAAAACAGCCTCTGAGCTCAAAGAGGTGCTTAACCAACAAAAAGGCGATTTGCAAACCGCAATCGCCACCGATGTCAACGTTGTTTTGGAGCAGATTGCCAGCCTGAACAAGGCAATACGGGAAGATGCTATGTACGGCAACCCCTCCAACGAGCTCAATGATGCCCGTAATTTCCTAATTGATCAGCTCTCGGAATTCTTGCCTATTAAAGTGGTGCATACCCCTGAAAAAATATCCGATGACCTGACCATTTCCAAGGTGAGCATTGTGCTTATGAGCACAACCGATCCTTCTCGGGAAATTAAGCTTGTGGATGGCGAGGACTTTAATTCCCTTATCTATACCGATAATTCTAAGGGCAATCCCCCTTCGGATACCGTTTCCATATCGGTAAAAAGCTATCCTCAAAATATAGATATAACAAGCACATTATCTGGTGGCGCCATTCGTGGATACCTAGATATTGTCAACGGCCAGGGGGATTATGCCGGTCCAGAGGACAATGGCTTCCGTGGTGTGCCCTATTACCAAAAACAGATAGATACCTTTGCGAGAACCTTTGCCGAAACCATGAACCGGTTAAACTCTATCCACCCCTCGGATATTCCAGCAGGCAGCACCACAGTTAAGCCCCATTTGGATAAAAACTTGTTTACCGATAGCTCCGGTGTCGGAACAGCCAATATAACCGCCGCAAATATTCAGATATCCTCTTCCTGGATGAGCGAGGTGAACTATCTTACCACCTCCAAACAGGATCCTGCAAAGCCAGAACCGGTATTGGACGAACACGGCAACCCCAAACTGGATGCTGAAGGGAATATTATCTATAAAACAACCGCCAATACAGACAACCTGGCCAGGATTTTGGAAGCACTCAAAGGCAACAACAACTTTTCGGGAACCACAAATAACGGAGGCCATGTACCGTTATTCAGCGGTTCTTTCCAAGAGTTTTTGGGATCGGTGCAAAGTGATCTCAGCCTTGACAAGCAGCTTTCTGAAACGCTGCTAAACTCTTCTTCTACCGTAATCAGCGGTTTTGCCGACCAGCGTGATGCTGTCTCCGCTGTATCTATCGACGAAGAAGCTATGAACATGATGGTTTACCAAAATTTTTACAATGCAGCAGCCCGATATATGACAACTATTGATGAAGCCCTGGGCACCATTATTCAGGGCATGGGCGTTGTTGGACGCTAACTTAAGCAAAAAGGAGGTTAAGACGCTATGAGAGTAACCAACAGTATGGTTAACCGGAATTACCTGACCGGATTGCAACGAAACTACAATCAACTCAACAAATATTCCGAGCAGGTATATACTGGTAGAAAGTATAGCAGAATGTCTGAGGATACTTCCTCTGCTGTCCGCGCCATGCAGGTGCGGCGCAAGATGGCACAGATCCCGGGATATATTGACAATGCCAATAGCACAAACAGCAAATTTGCCGCAGCAGAAAAAACGCTGTTGCAGGTTTCGGATCTCAATAAATCGGTTTCGGATTTGTTTGTCCAGGGTATGAGTGATAATAACGGCCAGGACGAACGCAATGTTATGGCTCAGCAGATAGAAAAGCTGCAAGAAGAGCTGCTTACCCTTGCCAACGGTGAGTTTGCCGGACAGCGTTTGTTTGGCGGAACCAACACTGTCTCCGCTCCCTTTACTTTGGAGGGCACTCCAAAAGAGCTATACTACAACGGCAAAGCGGTAAGCCAAATTACCAATCCCAATGATCCGCTACTTACCGACAAAGCTTTTGTGGATTTGGGCCTTGGCCTGGAAAAGGATATAAACAGCAGTACCGGGGATATTAAAGAAAATACCTTGTTTAAAAATACCATAGTAGGTCTGGAGTTTATGGGTACCGGGGACGACAACCTATATAACTTAATGGGCGAAATGGCCCAAATGTTGCGGGACGGCGTTCCAGATAAAGAAGCAGCGGGTGCATTGCTTGATAAGTTCCGGGATGCTACCAACAAATCCAACCTGGTGGTAACTAGCCTGGGTGCAGATACCCAATATCTTGAATTCACAGTCGACCGTCTGGAAACAGAAGAGTTAAACCTTATCGAAAGACAGCAAAATCTCGAGCTAGTGAGTCCCGACGAAGCCATTATAAACTTTAAGATGCAGGAATTTGTATACAATGCGGCGCTGCAAATGGGCCAACGTTTGTTGCAACCAACACTTTTTAGCTTTATCAACTAGACCTTTCCCCCTTTAAAAGGTTCTGGCGTAAAGACTGCATCAAAATTATCGCACCATTTGGCAAAGATTTTTTAACCTTAAAAGGTGGTGAGTTTATGCAACCTTTACTGAGTATTCAAACACAACCAATTCAAATCAGTTATTCCACCCAGCGTGCGCAGCTTACGTATGATGTCCAGTTACCCCAGGTTGAAATTACCCGTATTAAGGGAAAAAGCGAAATTCGCCGGGAACCTATACAGGTAAAAATGGATTCATACGAAATGCGGGCCAGCATGGGCCTGAAAAGCACCCAGCGCTCTATCCAGGAATTTGCCCAAGCCGGTAAATCCGCCGCAATGGAAGCAACCCGGGGATATGCCGAACAAGGCAATCAAATTATGGATAGCCATGGTAAAGGCAATCCCATAGCGGATATTGCCATGTCTAAAATGATGCGTTCTACCGAAACCATCATGTCTTTCCTGCCCTCTGAGCGGGTAAACATGTGGGTAGAGGGGGGAGGCATCTCCTTTGACTATACCATGGATAAGCTGGAGTTTAACTGGCAGGTACATGTACGGCCACAAATGGAGTACGTTCCGGGTAAAGTGAACTTTTCAGTAACCCAATATCCCGATGTAATCATCGAATATTTGGGCTCTCCAATTTATGTGCCACCCAGCGCCGACCCCAATTATGTCCCACCACCGTCGCTGGATCAAACTGCTTAAAACCAAGTCGGTATACACTATAACCGCATTGCAAATTTCTATCTGTTTCCAGTTTATCATTCACGGGAGGAACAATATGCTTATTGAAACCTCAGTATTAGGCAAGGTAGAGGTAGATCCTGAGCAGATATTTCATCTGCCCGACGGCCTTTACGGCTTTGATACAAAGGGAGATTTTGCACTGATTACAAAGCAGGAAGATGATGTTACCTTAATGTGGCTTCAGGCGGTCGATTCCCTATATCCTTGTTTTGTGGTTTTTAATCCCTTCGAGATTATCGAAGGGTATGACCCTTTGGTAGAACACAGCGATCTGCTTTTTTTGCAATGTGACTCAGCATATGACCTTATGTTTTTGGTAATCGCTGTTGTTCCCGACGATGTGCGTCATATCACTGTCAATTTAAAAAGCCCCATTGTGATAAACAAAAAAGATAAACGCGCCAGACAGGTGATTCTAGCCAATCGGGATTACCCCATTAAATTCGCGCTTTTTGACCAAGAAAACGCATAATTACACAGCATTGCTTATAAGGAGAGATGGTTATGCTGGTTATCAGCCGTCGAATTGGTGAATCCTTTTTGATTGGAGACGATATTGAAGCTACCGTTGTAGATATAACCGGGGAAAAGGTGGTTTTAGGGTTAAATGCTCCAAAATCAGTGTTGATAACCCGCATGGAACCCAGCAAAGAAATTGCTCAGAACAACGCCCTAGCCGGTGCCAGTGGAAATATCAACATGAATGGGTTTTCCAAGCTGTATAAGGCCAGGTTTCCCACCAAGCGGTTGAGCAACGATAACCAGAAATAGAACAGTATTTCCTGGGAAATGTTTTGATAGCGTACAACATATTACAAGCGGCGACCAGGTAAAAATGGTCGCCGTTTTCTTGGGTAAAAAACATTGACTATAGGTTAATCTGCTATGATTTTCCTTATCCCATAGCCATTTTTTACTGGATAGCAATAGCATCCATACTACCGACAACTTGGAGGGCACCGATGATATGAAGAGCAAACTATTAAATATTGTAAGTTTTTTAACCTACAATATATTTATCGTACTCTATGTTTTGGGTAAAAACCCTACATCCCTTCCCTGGGAGTTTATTGTATCTCTCCTGCCCATTGCTGTTACACTGGTTATCCCTAAAAAAATAGCATTTGGTACTTTGTTTATCAAATTTCTAGTCAATATTGTTGTTATATCCTATGTATATGCAGCGAGTACTTTTTACCGGTATATAGGCAACTGGGTATTGCTGCCCATCAACCTGTTTTTTCTGCTAATTTCCCTAACCGATATTATGGAGAAAACTATTCAAGAATAACCAAAAATACCCTCCACCGAATTTCTCCGGTGGAGGGCAACTGCGTTTAGTGTACACTCTCTAGATACAAGAGAATCGCATCCCGCAAAAACTGAGCCTTACCCTTCTGCCCACGGTCGTAATACTGGGCAAACCGGTCATCCTCCACATACATATTGGCAAGACCGGCATGGGCTTCCTTGGAATAGCTGGTCCAGGTAAAAGCCAGCCACTCCTTGTGCATCTGTGCTGCCTTTTGGGCAACCTGGCAGCTGGGATCCCCTGTGGGGAATGCCTCATCCAAAGCATCCTGTATGGCTTGGTTTAGTGCCTGCATCCGGTTATACTCCTGCCGACTAAGCCCCATTAGCTTGTTGTTGGAGGCATTTACCGTATCCTCACTGTATTTTTCCCGTATTTCTTTGCCATATTGGTGCTCGTTTTCTTGCACCAGCTTTTGTTTAAATCCTGTAAATTTATCTTGATTGTCCATAAAAATCCCTCTTTCTTTTGCCCAAATAGTGATGTCCACCGTTTTGATGAGCTGTTCTATTTGCTGCTGCTTTTCTATAAGCTTAAGACGGTGGCTGCGCAGCGCGGCCAGGTGATCAAATTCTGGGGAGAGCAGAATATCCTTAATCTCTTCCAAACCCAGACCCAGATCGCGATAAAACAAAATTTGCTGCAGTCTATCTACTTGTTTATCCCCATAAATTCTATATCCTGCGCTGTTCACCCTGTCGGGATGCAACAACCCAATTTGGTCGTAATACCGCAATGTTCTGGTGGTTACGCCTGCCAGCTTGGCCAGTTTTTGAATGGTATATTCCATCAATATCCCCTTTCCTAAATTGTGGGCCCACATAAACCATACACCTTTACGTTGTGTCAATGTCAAGAGGGTTTCTGTAGTATATTGTGTTTTTTTATCGCAAAATTATCCCAAGTGTTGTTTTTCTGTTTTGTCCAACCATTTCTCCCATAGAAAAAGCCTTGTATCTGCCCACTGTTCCCGGGCATGTCCCTTGACAATCCCCGGTGCTTTTAGTATGATTTGTATACCAATCCATACAACCGGGAGGACTTAGCCAAATGGTAACCAGCATGACGGGTTATGGTCGGGCACAGCAACTAATCGATGGTCGGGAAATCAGTGTGGAAATCAAGTCGGTAAACCACCGCTATTTTGAGTTTTCTGCACGCACACCCCGCAGCATGGGTTATCTGGAGGAAAAGCTAAAAGCATTTGTATACACAGCGGTTCCTCGAGGCAAAGTGGATGTGAATGTAAGCGTTGTAACACTGGAAGGTGCACCATCCCAGGTGGAGATCAATCACCCCTTGGCTGAATCCTACCTCCTGGCTCTTAGGGAACTAGGAAAAGGGCTGATGCTGGACGACGATATCTCTTTGTCCACCCTGTCCCGTTTTGGCGATATTTACACCGTTCGCAAAACCGAGGCTGACGAATCGGTTATTTGGGGTAGTGTGGAGACAGTAGCAGCTCAAGCCTTAGATCAATTTCTTTCCATGAAGCGATTGGAAGGGGAAAAATTGACCCAGGATATATTGGAACGGCTTACAGCTGTACAACTGCTGGTCTCTCAGGTGGAAGAGCGGGGCCCACAGGTGGTGGAGCAGTATCGGCAACGGCTGTTTGCCAGGCTCAGCGAGGTGCTTTCGGATACCAGTATCGATAGCCAGCGCATTCTCACCGAAGCTGCCATATTTGCAGAAAAAACAGCGGTTGCTGAAGAAACTGTCCGCTTGCGCAGCCATATTGGCCAGCTGCAGGAGATTCTTAAAGATGGTGGAGCAATCGGCCGCAAACTGGACTTTTTGGTGCAGGAAATGAACCGGGAAGCCAACACCATTGGCTCTAAAGCACAAGACATCCAGATTCAGCATATTGTAGTAGATCTGAAAAGCGAGATAGAAAAAATACGGGAACAAATTCAAAATATTGCCTAAAAAACTGTT
>CAYNCW010000137.1:0-7425 GCA_964395635.1 uncultured Oscillospiraceae bacterium | reverse complement strand
AAAGGCAGCCTTCAGGGGCTCAATTGCATCGGCCATACCATTGACAACTGCGATGGGGGTGCCGTTTTTAGCAGCTATATTGGCCATTAAGTTATCTTTGTCGCCTTCAGCAACCACAATTGCATAATCGGATTTATCAAAGCAAGGCGCAATAAACTTATCAGAAAGCTCACCGCGTCTAGCTTCTCCGCCGATGTGCATGGAAATGATAACTACGCCCTTAGCTTTGGCTTCGTCAATAAGCTTGGTTACACGATCAATTTCTTGGTTTGCATCGATACCGGCAGCGCCAAGGCCTTTGGAAGAACCGCCAACTGCCAGAAGCAGTGTTTTGGCATCGCCAATATTTTCAGCAGATACCAGGTTATCCATTGTGTAGTTGATGCCGTTCTTTTCCAGCATTACCTTAACCATCTCAACGTCGGCGCTTTGCCCGACAGCAGTAAGCAACACAGGCTGCTCAGCGATAGGTGCAGTCAAAGTGATTGCCTCTGCGGGAGCTGGATCGGTTTCGGAAGTAGTAGGAGCAGAGGAAGCCGGAGCGGAAGATCCGGAACCACCGCCACAGGCAGATAACATCATGGAACAAGCCGCAAGAATTGCAATTACAAATGTAATTTTCTTCATATCAATACTCTCCTTTATTAAAAGCATATGCTGCTTTGTGGGCAAACTGAATCCCAATGTAGCAGTAAGATGGCAATTGTGTCTGTGGGCTCTTCGCCTTGCCATAGGGACGAAATGCAAGCTGTCGGTGAATCTACTACATAGAAAAACCTCCACCTGTGTCATTTATTTCATCATTGCCTATATGGTCTTTTGGCAACGGGTGAAATCCTTCATTTTCGCTTTCCTAGCATTTGGGCACTCTTTTTTCATTCAACCAACACTTCCACTTCCTAGTCAAGTGCCATTGGCGGAGCTCCGCCAATGGCATGGATATTTGGTTTAGAAGCCCAGCGCCTTGCCGTCACGTCTTGGGTCAGCACCACCGCGAATAGTTCCGTCAGGCATGTACACAATGCCTTGTACTCCACCAAAGAAGAGATCCCACTCGCCTTTTTCCACTACTTCATGCCCCATAGCAACCAGTTCTTCCAAAGTTTTAGGGTCAATAGGTTTTTCGTAGTTGAGCTTGTTGGCGGTATTGTTGAAGATTCTGGGGCTGTCAATCGCTGCCTGAATATCCATCTGGTGGTCGATAACTCTAGAAATAACCTGTGCAAGTGTGGGGAAAATTCTGACACCACCAGGTGACCCAATGGTCATAAACGGCTTGCCGTCTTTGAGAATAATGGTAGGAGTCATAGAGCTAAGTGGCTTTTTGCCGGGTTCTACCGAGTTTGCTGAGCCTTCGCCGGTAACAAAGTCATCCATCTCGTTGTTCATCATAAAACCATACCCCCCTACAGCAACCTTGCTGCCAAAGAAGTAGTTGATGGTCTTTGTTATGGCTATCACATTGCCATCTTTGTCCGCGATGGAAATGTGAGTGGTGTCCTCATGCTCATATTGCCAAGGATCTCCAAAAGCAAATTCTTTGGCAGCTTTGGGATCGATTGTCTGATACAGCTCTTTGGCATAGTCCTTAGAAATCAGGCCGCCAACAGGAACCTCGACAAAGTCAGTATCGCCCATGTATTTGCCTCTGTCGGCAAATGCAATTTTAAAGGCTTCGGAAAATGCATGAAAATACTCAGTAGAACCAACCTGCATACTTGCCATATCGTAGTTTTCAAGGATGTTGAGAATTTGAATAAGGTGTGCGCCACCAGAACTTGGAGGGGGAGGGGTGATAATTTCATATCCTCTATAGGTACCGGTAATGGTGTCGCGAACAATCGGTTTATAGCTCCCCAGGTCCTCCATTGTGAAAACACCGTCATATTTGTTGACTGTGTCAACAATAGCCTGAGCTACTTCCCCTTTATAAAAGCCATCTACGCCCTTTTCGGCAATCATGCCCAGAGTTTTGGCCAGATCTGGGTTTTTAAAGGTATCTCCAGGAGAATAGGGCAATCCATCATTGAGATAAAGTTCACCAAATTCTTTATATTTCAGTGCACCCTCAACGCTGTCTTTGATAGCGTTGGCCATGGTGGGAGAAATTACAAAGCCATTGTTTGCAAGATCAATGGATGGCTGGATAATTGCTTTTCTGTCCATGGAACCGTAGGTGTCCAGTGCATACAAAAGGCCTGCTACATCACCGGGAACACCGGAGGCTTTTCCACCTTCTTGCTTTTGGTTGCCTTCCACCTTACCGTCCTGGTCAACGTTCCACATTGCAGGGGAGGCGTTTTTAGGGGCAATCTCTCTAAAATCAATAAACTTGGTTTCGCCGGTCTCAGCAAAGCGAATGACCATAAATCCACCGCCGCCGATACCAGAGGTAAAGGGTTCGGCTACGCCCAGTGCAAACCCGGCTGCAACACCGGCGTCAATGGCATTTCCACCATTTTGGAGAATATTAAGAGCGATTTTAGATACCTCGTAGTTGCTGCTGGCAACTACGCCATTTTCACCTGTTGCATCACGATCGGTTCTAATCATATTGCCGTTTTCATCAAAAGGTTGCCATTCGGCAGTTTTAGTTGGTGATTCTGAATCGGGGGCCTCAGTGGATACTTCTGTTGATGAGGATTGTTCCGTTGATACTGGAGCAGAGGATGTAGGGGTATTGCTGGCGCAGCCAGAGATAGTAGCAAGCAGGAGCGATAATGTAAGAATTAGCGCGGCGAGCCTGTTGATCTTTTTCATTACTGAACCTCCATTTCAATTTATCTGAGCAATACCAGTTCGGCAGTGCATCAAAAACACTTTTTCTTGGCTTTTCGTTATTTATATAGTATCAAAAGTGCTGCTGAACGTCCATTTATTCTCATATTTCTCCCTGTTGTTTGCCCAAAATAACCCAATTTCAGCGAATGAGTTAAAATTATTAATTGGTTTTTGTAATAAATCACATAAACAACTGGATAAATTTTTGAATAAAAAAACGATGGCAAGCTGCCCTGCCATCGTTTTTACAGTTACACGGGATTAATACCCCATAGCTTTGCCGTCTTGTCTGGGATCGGCAGCGCCTTTGAGCTTACCGTCAGGTTGATAAACAATGGCCTGAACACATCCGCCCAGTCCCCACTCTTCCAGGGTGTGTCCCATATCCTGGATAATCTGTAGAGTTTCTGGGGAAAATGCGGTGTAGTTGGGCATGGCATTCTCATAAGCCATTTTTTCGGAGTTAGCCAACCAGATTCTAGGGGTATTAATGGCTTCTTGAATATCCATATTGTGGTCGATAACACGGCTCAGTACCTGTGCAACGGTGGCAAAAATTCTTGCGCTACCAGGGGTACCGATAACCATAAAGGGTTTGCCATCCTTGAGAACGATGGTGGGTGTCATAGAGCTCAGTGGTTTTTTGCCAGGCTCAACTCTGTTGACATGCTCGGGATTGGAAGAGAAATCATCCATTTCGTCGTTCATGGGGAATCCGTACCCTTCAACAACTACGCCGCTTCCAAAGAAGTAGTTAACGGTTTTGGTGATAGCAACCATATTGCCATCCTTGTCGGCTATGGAGAAGTGGGTGGTATCCTCATGTTCAAACTGCCATGGATCGTCGTAAGTAAACTCTCCAGCCTTGGTCAAATCGATTTTGTCGGCCAATTTCTTAGCGTACTCTTTACTTGCAAGACCTACCAGAGGAACCTCTCTAAAATCGGTATCTGCCATATACTGTGCACGGTCAGCATAAGCCAGCTTGTAAGCCTCGTAGAAAAGGTGCATATATTCGGGGGAGTTCACTTCCAGGATACCCACATCAAAATTTTCCAGGATGTTGAGGATTTCGATAAGATGGGTACCACCAGAGCTAGGAGGAGGAGAAGAAATAACCTCATAGCCTCTATAGGTGCTGGTAACCGGCTTTCTAACAGTAGGTTTGTAGTTGGCCAGATCCTCCAGGGTGATGATACCGCCGTATTTGCCAACGGAATCGACAATTGCTTGCGCAACTTCACCCTTATAGAAACCGTCTGCGCCTTTTTCAGCAATGATCTTCAAAGTTTTTGCAAGATCGGGGTTTTTGATAACGTCGCCTTTGGTATAGGGCTCAATATCATTTTTCCAGAAGATCTTCTGGAGCTCGGGGAACTGAGCTGTTACATCATATTTGTCTTTAAGCACCTTCTCAAAGAAAGGTGTAACCTCAAAGCCTTCGGTAGCAATACGGATAGCTGGGGCCATTACCTGCTCTCTGGTCATGGTTCCGTAGTTTTCCAGCAGATAGAGCAGTCCGGCAACTTCACCGGGAACACCAGCCGCAAGACCACCGATAACCATTTTGTTATCGATAACCTTACCTTCAGCATCCAGAGGATACATGTCCGGTTTGGATGCAGCAGGCGCTATCTCTCTGAAGTCAACGAATACAGTTTCACCCTCGGCAGTGCGCAGTGTCATTAAGCCGCCGCCACCGATGCCCGAAGTGTGGGGCTCAACAGCACCCAGTGCAAAAGCCACCGCAACAGCAGCATCAATAGCATTTCCGCCTTGCTCGAAAATCTCACGGCCAACCTGAGATGCTTCGTACTTAGAAGCAACAACCATGGCTTGTTCACCTACAGCGTCTCTACCTGTGGTAATTCTACCACCTTGTTCGTCAGCTGTTTCAAAGCCTTCAATGGAATAAGCGGGTTTTGCAGCAGGTTCACTAGCAGTAGGCTGCTGCTCCGACGAGGATTCGGCCACAGATGACTCTGATGCCGAAGACACCGATGCATTGTTTGTGCAGCCGACAACAGTTGCCAATAGTGCAATGGCTAGAACCAGAGCAAGAAGTTTGCGTGTTTTTTTTTTCGAAACTGTTGTTATACATCAGAAATAATATATGTTGGTACATTGCCAGCATAATAATATTGCAACATTGGCACAGCGTATCCGCGACAATGCTTCAATCCATTAGAAACTTCAAACTGCCGAGAAACGAAATAAGACAATTTTTATGTAGTATTCACATAATATGAACCGTATCATAACAAATTTAGATTGACACGTCTATTTTTTCTCTTATTTCTCACCGGTGAAATATATTGTTTATATAGGTTGTTTAAATAGTATGCTCTTTATTTGTGCTACATCCCTGTATGCTACAGCCAAATCGCCGCAGATTATCTGCGGCGATTTGGAATGGTTTGTCTAAGAATGGTTTCCATCGCCCTGGCTAATTGCCACGGAATTCCGAATTTGTCCACAACTGAACCGTAGTTGCTCCAAAAGGTTTCCTGCAACTCCATAACAACCTTGTCGCCCACCTTTAGTTTATTGAAAGGGATTGTATCTCTTCTGCCAAATGTCATCATCTTGGGTTTCTCCAAGCCAAATACCTCAGCATAGAACTCCACTGCATCACGGCATTTGCCGTTAAAATTAATAAATATATCCATGAGTTTGTGCACTTCCTTCTTCTTTGCTCCCTATTCTTTTTCAGGGTTTTTAAGTGAACGGTGCAACTGTTTGGTATAATATTGCCAAACAGTTTCTATAGTCAACCTGAAAACTGAATCACAGCACCACTGGTATTTTATGAGAAGATTTGGCTGCCCCTCTATTGTGACCGGGTCACAGTAAACTTTCCGACCTATTGCGTATACTGTACCAAGGAATTCCTACACTTTCTATCATTATCGGGAGGTTGTACACATGAAGCCCATTACCATAACCAAGCGTAATTTTCGTGCTAGAGTTATTAAATCCAAACAGCCGGTCCTTATTGATTTCTGGGCAAAATGGTGTGGCCCTTGCCGCCTTGTATCCCCTATTATAGATGAAATTGCAAGAGAAACCAACAACATCCTTGTAGCCAAGGTTGATATTGATGAACAGCCGGAATTGGCACAAGCCTTTGAGATAATGAGTATCCCCACCCTGGCGGTATTTAAAAACGGCAAAATTGTGCAAAGCACCATTGGGGTGCGGCCTAAAGAAGAGATCTTAAAAATGCTGGAGCTATAATCCCTCTGCTCATTTTTCATTGGGCCAGGTCAGTTGTTTTAGCCGCTGTTTATCCAGCAAGGTTACTCCTCCGCGATGCAGTTCCAAAATCCCTTCGGTGGCGAAGTATTTTAACATCCTTGAAACCACTTCTCTGGCGCTACCCATATATTTGGCAATCTGTTCGTGGGTTAGCTGAATGGTATTGCTTTGCATCTTGTTGGACTCATCTAATAAAAAGATGGCCAATCGGCGATCAAAGCTCATAAACAGGATCTGTTCCATAGCCCACATCACATCGGAAAACCGGTCTGCTGTCATTTTAAGGGAAAAATTCTCCACATAGAGGTTTTGCTCCATCAAACGGGCAAAGGTCAACGCATTTATAAGCAGTACTTCGCTGTCCTTACTGGCATCTATAAACACGTCAAATGTTATATTCTGTAAAATACAGGAGGCAGACAAAATGCATACATCGCCGGGATATAAGCGGTAAAGGGTGATTTCTTTTCCCTCTTCCGAAACTATATACGTGCGCAGCTCCCCCGTTTTAATCAGAAGCACCCCTACACATTGATTATCTGCCCTATGTACGTTCATCCCTTTAGTATACTGCATCAACAAGGTGTTTTCCAGTAAAAGTGTTTTTTCACGAGAGGTTAGCTTATCAAAAAAAGCCAATGCCTTTTGAACAAGCAATTGATCTTCTTGACTTAGCATCGAACCCCCCCTTTCTTACACCAGTTTAACACAATTTTCTTTGGTGTACTGACGAAAAAAACAATATCTGATAAACACTGGCTATGGCATGGCAAAGATTATCAGCAACCAGCGAGCATTTAGCCTTCTTTTGTATTTTCTACGGTTGTATGAAGCAAATCCGCCTCTTTCACACAGGCATTCAGCTCATCACTGAATTTTGCTCCAATCAACTTTGCTGCGCCCATATCGGATACGGTGTTTTGCAATAAAGTATTCATCTGCCGTATACTCTCTTCTATATTTGAAACCGCGGTGTCAGTGCTTTTGGATAGCTTGCCAATTTCACTGGCCACCACCGCAAAGCCTTTTCCTGCTGCACCTGCTCGGGCAGCTTCAATTGAAGCGTTAAAAGACAACAGCTTTACCTGCATAGAGATATTTTGAACATCCTTCAGTGCAGATTTGATTATCGCTACTTGTTCAGATAAAGAGGCGATGTGTTGTCCCACTGCAGCTCTTGCCTTGCTGTTTTCCCCAAACATAACCTGGGCCTTGGTTATTTTCTCTACATACCCCTTGCTTTGTGCACACAGCGCATCTAATTTCATCTGCAGGTTATCTTGCTGTACCAAAGGATATCCCCCCTGAAATCTGTCTTACGGTATGAGTTTACCATACAGACTGCTGAAAGTAAAGCGATTGTCTTGCTGATCTATAAAAGGAATC
>CAYNCW010000136.1:0-7490 GCA_964395635.1 uncultured Oscillospiraceae bacterium | reverse complement strand
TGTTGCCCAACATGAACATCCCCGTGGCGGTTGTGTTTACCAACTATGTCGGGGCCAGCCCAGAACAGATTCAGGAGCTTGTGACCAAGCCGGTAGAACAATCAATGGCACGACTGCCGGGATTGGATAGCATCAGCTCTACCTCCAGTGAAAATACTTCAGTGGTGGTTTTGCAGTTTAACCAGGGTGTGGATATCAACATGGCCGCTATCGATATTCGAGAAGCGGTTGACAGAGTAAAAGGCAGCCTGCCGGAAGATGCCGGCACACCGTCGGTTATGAAGATGGATATTAATGCTATGAGTGCAATTTACATAGCGGTTTCCTCCCAAACCGACGACCTGGTTGCCCTAAAAACCAAAGTGGATGACCAGCTGGTGGATCGATTGGTTCGACAAGAGGGAGTCGCTTCAATAGACGTCAGCGGTGGTAGACAAAAGGAAATTCGAGTAGATGTTTACCAAGATAGACTCCGGGGATATGGAATAACCGAAGCTACCATTGCACAGATTTTAGGGGTGGAAAACGCCTCTATGCCGGTGGGTTCAGTTACCGAGGCCTCTAAAAAGCTGACCATCAAAGTAGACGGTGAGTTTACTGGAGTTGAAGAAATTCAAAACATACCAGTTACCACCTCTCGTGGCACCATTGTGTATATTCGAGATTTGGCAGAGGTTACTGAAACCTATAAAGAAGAGACCTCCTATTCGTATTTAAATGGTCTACCTGCGGTAACCATGTCAATTTCAAAACAATCCACCGCCAATACGGTGAATGTATCCCGGGAAGTTATGCAGGAGCTGGACAGCATCATCGCTGACTACCCAGAACTGGAAATTAAGGTGATACTGGACCCAGCTGATTACATCACCACTTCCTTGCAATCTGTTACAAGTACAGCAATTTCCGGTATCATTCTGGCGATTATTGTGTTGTTTGTATTTTTACGAAATGTGCGGACCACCTTAGTGGTGGGTGCAGCTATTCCTCTTTCCATTATGGTAACCTTCACCTTTATGTATTTTGCCAATATGACAATGAACTTGATGTCTTTGGGTGGACTTACACTGGGTGTAGGAATGCTGGTGGATAACTCCATTGTGGTACTGGAGAGTATTTTCCGCCGCATGGAAGCAGGAGAAAGTAAAGTGCATTCCGCCATTAATGGCGCCAAAGAGGTGGCTATGTCCATAGTGGCATCCACTTTGACTACAGTGGCTGTATTTGCACCTGTGGCATGGCTAGGTGGCATGATAGCCCAGGTGTTTAACGATTTGGCGCTGTCCATCACCTTCTCTTTAACAGCATCTTTGCTGGTATCGCTAACCTTTGTGCCGCTGGCTTGCTCCTTGTTCCTGAGCCCGGCAATGGAAATCAAACGAAAAAACTTTATTAGCAAATTTTTAGATTGGATGGGTAGCTGCATTGATAAGTTGATTGCAACTTACTCCAAAGCTCTGAAATGGGTTATCCGCCACAAGGTTGTAACACTTATTTCTGCTTTCGTATTTTTTGTTGCATCTATGAGCTCGGTTGCAGGGGTCGGTTTAGAACTTCTCCCCGCGGCTGACCAATCTCAGATTGATATTGGCATTACGCTGCCTGCCGGTGCTGTTGTGGAAAGAACCAACGATATATCCTACCAGGTACTAGAGCTGCTGCAAGATATTCCCGAGGTTAAGGATATCTCCACCAGCGTTGCCTCCGGAGGTATGCGCAGCTCCTCCAACACCGCATCTGTAACTGTTGCACTGGTACCTATGAAGGAACGCAACCGAAGCTCCACCGAAATTGCCGACGATATTCGCAGCAGAACACGAGATATTGCCGGTGCAGAGATAACAGTAGAAGCTATGACTTCTATGATGGGCGGCGGCCCCTCTATGGGCGGTGCATCAGGGGATGTGCAGTACAATATTCAGGGCGATGATGTAAACACTTTGGTGCAGGTGGCCGACGACCTTGTGGTGCTATTGGAAGAAGTGCCCGGTTTGCGCAATGTTACCAGCAACATGTCGGATACAGCACCCCAGGCAACTATTAAAATTGACCGGATGAAGGCAGCCTCCTTCGGGCTGAATGCCCAGCAGATTATGGGAATTGTCAATGCAAACGTATCCGGTACCAAGCCCACTACCCTGAAGCAGGGCGGTACTGAAATTGACATCCGGGTTGGGCAGGCCCAGGGATCGGTCAACAGTTTGGAAGATGTTGAATCTCTGCTTATTCCCACTCCCAGAGGGATATCAGTACCCCTTCGAGAGGTAGCTGACGTTATCCTCACGGAGTCACCGCTATCCATCTCCCGAATTGATCAGGTGACGACCTTGACCATATATGGATCATTAGATGGCAGGGATTTGGGCTCGGTATCCAGGGACGCGCAGGCAATCATAGACAGCCGCTATACCTTCCCCCCAGGGGTAACCATGCAGGTAACCGGTAACCAAGAATCGATGCAAGAGGAAATGATGAACCTTTTTATGGCCTTTGTGCTTGCCATCTTCTTGGTATACGCCATTATGTCGGCGGAGTTTGAATCCCTCTATTATCCGGCGGTTATCTTTATGGCAGTGCCTATAGCTCTTTCCACCGGTATTTTGGGTCTATTTCTCATGAGACAGACCTTGGGTATCACCGCAGCGCTAGGTTTAATTATGTTGCTGGGTATTGTGGTAAACAATGGTATTGTGCTTATTGACTACATTAACCTGCAGCGTGGTATGGGCAAGGATCTGTATGAAGCAGTGGAAGAAGCAGGACCGGTTCGTCTAAGAGCAATTTTGATGACCACGCTGACCACCGTTCTCGGTCTTACCCCCATGATGTTGGGGGTTCAGGAAGGCAGCGAAATGATGCAGCCTTTGGCTACCGTTGTGGTTTGGGGACTTACCCTGTCCACCATGGTTACCCTGTTTGTGGTGCCCTGTATCTATATCTGGTTTGATAATATTCGCTCCAAGCTGTTTGGCAAACGGGTGAAGTTCCGTAAAATAGTTGAAGAAAAATAAATAAAAACTTATGAGCCTTACTTTTCCTATCTGGGATAAAGTAAGGCTCTATGCATTTCCCTAAACTCTTGTACATAGATATAGAATAGAATGGGGGAATGGGTATGAGAACCAAACAGGATAGACGTATAAGCTCGGTTATTATTTTTACAGCTGCTATGCTGACGGTGTCTCTGATGACGTTGAGCGTTAGACTGTCGGAGAATGGTATTCCCGTGGAAGCAAAAGAGCTGTATCCCAATTTATATGCTCAAACCAGCGGTGTTTTTACAGCACCGGAACAACCAACCATCTATTTTACCTTTGATGATGGACCCAGCAAAAACACTGAGCGAATATTGGATATCCTTAAAAAAGAAGGGATCAAGGCTACCTTTTTTGTTACAAGCCAGAATGAGGATAAGGAAGAAGCTATCCGGCTGTTACAGCGTATGCGAGATGAAGGGCATACCATAGGTTTGCATACCTACTCTCATGATTACAAAGAGCTTTATAACTCTTTGGATGCGTACCTGAGCGATTTGGATAAAATCAACAACTTTATTATTGAAGCAACCGGGGTAAAACCGGTTTTGATGAGGCATCCGGGAGGAAGCAGAACCCGCAACTGTCCAAGCGAACTTATGAAGCAGATAGTGGATGAACTGACCCGAAGAGGATACATCTTTCACGACTGGACGGTGGTAAGTGGAGATGATGGAGCCAAAGCAATTCCGGCTGAGGATATTGTCGCCAACGTATTAAAGGGGTTACGGGGCCGCCAGGTAGAGGTACTTCTCTTCCATGACAACCCCACCCCCACCACTACCCCAGATGCAGTGGCCCAGTTAATCACAGAACTGCGCAGGCAGGGGTATACCTTTGACAGATTAACCGAAAACACCCCGCCGGAACAGCTGCTGAAAAACACTGCAAAGCGTTCGTGATTTACAATAAAGAACAGGTGCCGCAACAACTTGGTTGCGGCACCTGTTCTTTTATATTTGTTGTGCTGCCAGCGCTTTATCCAAGCTGAACACCAAACGCTGAACATCCTCTTGACCTATGACCAGGGGAGGCTGAAAGGCCAGCACATTGCGGTGCAGACCATTTTTGCCTAGAATAACCCCGTCGTCCTTTAGCTGCTCCAACACTGCATCCACCACTCCCGGTAGGGGAGACCCATCTAGAGCAGAAAGCTCCATGCCCAACATAAGGCCTTTCCCACGCACCTCTTTTACCATGGGGTACCGTTTTGCCAGGGCCTCCAGCTGGGTGCGCAAACTCCCTCCCAGGGCCTGCGCTTTGGCACAAAGGTCATTTTGTTGAATATACGAAAGCACTGCCATAGCCGAAGCACAGGCCACCGGGTTGCCGCCCAAAGTGGAGGCAGAAGGGGTGGTAAAACGCTCTCCAATCTCTTTGGTGGTGGAAAAAGCAGCAATGGGAATACCGTTGCCCAAGGCTTTGGACATGGTTAGAATATCCGGCACGATGCCATAGTGCTCAATGGCAAACATCTTGCCGGTTCGGGCAAACCCGGTCTGCACCTCATCGCAGATAAGCAGCACGCCGTGTTTTTGGGTAAGCTCTTGCACACGGGCAAAATACCAGTCAGGCGGGGTGATAATTCCGCCATTTCCTTGGATAGGCTCAAAAAGGAAAGCGGCTATGTCACTATCCTTGTTTAAAATATCTTCGATCTCTTTTATAGAATCCTCCAGGTTGTTGGAAACAAAATATACATCCTGGCCCAAAAAGGGATCCCCGCGCCACATGGGAATACCGGTGGCAGCCATAGTAAGGAAGGTGCGCCCATGCAAGCTGTTGTTCAAAGCAATAAACTTTTTCTTACCGGTGTAAATATGTGCCAGCAACATAGCGCCTTCGTTGGCTTCAGAGCCGGACATACAGAAAAAGGAGCGATGCAGATTGCCCGGCATCACTTGGGCAAGCATTTGGGCCAGTTCCACAACCGGCTGGGTAAGATAAATGTTGGTGACATGCTGTAATGTATGGAGCTGGGCAGTTACCCGGTCCAAAATGTAGGGGTTGCAATGCCCACAATTCATCACCGATACGCCGGAGAAAAAGTCCAGATACTGTTTGCCCTGGGCGTCATAGAGGTATTGCATTTCCCCCCGGACAAAGAGGGGGGGATCCTTGTAAAAGTAACCTAGGCAGGGCATTAAATACTCTTTACGCTGCTGTAAAACCTGCTGCACATCCATATGGTACCTCCTTAAAACTCCAGTGCGCCCAAAGTATAGGTTGTGGTTTGCTGGACAAGTTGTTGATATAAGGCTTGGCAGCTTTCAGGCTGCTGAATTGCTGCTTGATACACCTGTACGATATGAGCCAAAGTTTCTGCTGGTAGGTGGGCACCTTCGATGCGAAGCCGGCAAAGTCCGGCAGCCATGAGCAGATCCAAAACTGGCAGATAGCAGAGGTTCTTATACAAAAGCAGGTGATTGCGCCCGTGTATGTCTTTATAAACCGGGTGTCTGGCACCGCTTTCATCCACTAGATACAATGTACCTGCCGATTGATGAGGGAGATTGGCAAACAAATCGTGCTCCAAATACATTACAGTAGGGGAGCCGTGGACAATCACCTCCAGCTGGTCACCAGAATGCTGTAAGAGGGATAGTAGCTCTTGTGTTTTCAGTTCGGGTGATGCGGTGAGCACGCCCAAGCCCATGCGGCGATAATAATTGGCAGCTTTAGAATTGTAGATGTTAAGAGAATACTCCCCAAGTAAGGTCTGGTTGGAAAACGCCTGGGCAGCTCCAATGCTGGTCACAAGAAGGCCGGATAGCCCCAGGGAATTATCGGACAACAACTGCTGGTACTGCTCGATCTGTAAATCCGAGCTCATATGGGGCATGGCTAAATAGATGCCACAGTTGCCTTTGTGTTTTATAAGGGTTTGTATATCTGCCTTTGTAAAGGGAGTATCGGGCGAAAACACATCGCCGGATAGATAGATGTCCACATCCAGCGGCAACAGCACCTTCGCCTGGGCTATGTTGTTTACCTTAACCGATAAGCGGATAGCATTGCCGGGTTTTGGTTTACCTTGCGCCAGAGATGCCCGTGTTTTTTCCAGGCCATCCTGGGTGATTTCCCGTTCAGGGGTAGCGGTACTGAACAGTTTGCCACTGCTATACAACGCACCGGTTCCCTCGTGACGGGAGTTAATATTGCTAAGGCCGGGTGTGCCAAAGGCATACCCGGTGGAAAAATCCCGCTTGCGGTTTTCATACAAAAAGGCTTCGCCCTGTGTGGGATCAAATCCAACCGGATCCGCAAGGTATCGGTCTAAAGCATCGGCATAGGTAGTGATAAGGCCCTTAAGGTATGCAAAGTCCCGCATTCGGCCTTCTATCTTAAATGAGGATACTTTGTTGTGGATAAGCTGTGGAATATGCCCATGCAAACACATATCCTTCACTGCCAGGGGAAAGCCTAGAGTATAGGAGGTGCCGTCCATCTCCACAGTAAAGGGCCAACGACAAGGTTTTAAGCAGCGGCCACGGTTGGAGCTTTGGCCAAACAGCATGCCACTGTAGACACACTGGCTGCCATGGGCAACGCACATGTCTCCATGCACAAAATATTCAATTTCCATACTGGTGGTTTCAGCCAAAAACCTGGCGTAGCTAAGAGGTGCCTCTCTGGAAAGCACAACCCGGTTTACCCCCAGCTTTTTCAGCAGCTTTACAGTCTCTAGGTTATGCACGTTCATCATAATAGAGGCGTGAACAGGCAAAGATACTCCCAGTCCATCCAGCAGTTCCAAAACACTAAAGTCTTGAACCAGTATGGCGTCTGGCTGTATCTCTGCCAGATACAGCAGCATTTCTTTTAAAGGACTTAGCTCCTGATTGTTGTATAGGTTGTTTACCGTTATATATGCTTTTTTTCCTTTTTCATGGGCAAGGTTCACCGCATCTGCCAGTTCTTGGTGGGTAAAATTATAGTCTTTGCGGTGTAGGCGCATATTCAAGTTTTTTCCACCGAAATAAACCGCATCACACCCTAAATCCACTATCTCACGAAAGATAGCGAAGGTACCTGCCGGAGCCAATAGCTCCACCGATTGATTGCAAAATTGTCTGGACATACTGTTTTTATACTCCCTTTCAGAGAAAAGCCTTTCACTGCCTTCCGGCGTGGTTTGCACAGGGAAGACAGTTACTAATACCTTCAGTATACACGGCATGGGAGTGGGTGTAAAGGCAGGGAAGGGCGGTGTATGCATAAAAAAACTGTTGCACCGAAACCGTAATGGGTTCTAGGGTGCAACAGTTTTGTTACTGATAGCTTAATTTATACACGGATTCATGTTGATTTGAAGAATAGGTTGTGTTATCATGTTTAAAAAGCATACAGCAATTGATGGTAAAAAACAGAAAACTAATCAATTTATTTGCACATATTCAGTACACACACACACACACACACATATATATATATATATATATATATATATATATA
>CAYNCW010000135.1:0-7528 GCA_964395635.1 uncultured Oscillospiraceae bacterium | reverse complement strand
TACTAATATATTTGCGGGAAGCGTGAATGCAGGACGCGCATGTTTATAGTATGTATACTTAAATTCATCCGTCCCCGCTATTTCTCCATTAATGCTACTTACGCTTGGTACGTACCCAGATTGTGTTACTGTACCAATCAGGTAAGCCTGGGTTGTGCTGTTCCTGCTAGGTGTTCTAGTCCACCATGTATCTTGCTTTGTTATACCATTAACGCAAGCGTATCTTTTGCTCACTGAATCAAAATAACTGATATGTGTGCCTTCTCCAAATCCGTAATCATACCCTATTTCGTTCAGGGATAGTAAAAATACTTTACGATCAAGTGTTGCAAGTGAATAATTACCATTTCCTATCGTATATACAATGCTAACAGGCGCTATTTGATTGCGAATATCAGCGGCAATAGTGTTTAGGTAACTATTGTTAAGCCATTCGTCAATAGTACTCTCTGCATATGTGTTTCTTATTTTCCAGTTCCACACTTGTTTTTCTTCAATAAGGTATTGTCGAATTAATAATGTCCTACCATTACCTGCAGTTGGATACCCATGCTGCAATACAATAAAGCTTTGTGGTACACCATTTTCGTTTATTTGTACAATTGATCCAATAGGTTTAGACCCAAGAGTTACAGGTGCCATACTATCCCCCCTAACATTCAATGCGGCTGTACTGCTGGTTATACACGCCTTTTAGCAGCTTGATTCTGCTCAAATCACTGAACACAATAATGGTTTTGTTGTCCTGTATGTCGGTGATTAGTGTGTCCTCCATCAGCTGTAGCCGTGCATCTTGTTCTTCCTGCCACGCCGTGAAGTCCTGCTCCATGGCATCCATTTTTTCGGTGATTGCGATAAACCGGCCTTGGTGGGCCTGTGGGTCGGTGTTGTGGGCTTCCAGGTCGGCTTCACTAATAAACCAGCTGGGGGAGGTGGGGATTTGGGCAAGTTCTCCGTTGGCGAAAATCAGGTCTATTTCGCACTCGAAGATTGCCAGCACTCCCCGGTTTGCCTCCAGGGATGGCAGTGGCTGTGGTACACTGTATTGTAGCAGCTGGTATAGAATTTCCCCTTCATCCGGATCCTCGGCGTATACGCCAATCTGCCGTATCAGGGCTGTATCGGTTATATCCCCGCTGGAAAAGCGAAGCGGAAGCCGAACGATTTTGGAATCTACCATTGTGCGGGGGCCTACTTCCATTTCTCCAATCGGCGAAAGTACGGCGGTTTGGCTTTCCAAGTCAATTGGATCCACAAACCCGGCACCTGCCACCGCCCGGGTAATGTTTGGTTCTGCACCCAGCTGCTGCTTTGCCAAAAAGGCAAGGCCCTGGCCGGTTATAACATGGGTATAAAAAGAATCAGGCATAGTTATCTACTCCTCCTGCCTTATGGCGGTAGTATGTTGGTGCTGCTGCCGTTATGTACATTGTGGGGCTGGCGTTGGGGGACGGCATGTCGGGTAGAGGGATGTGGCGGGTCGGGGTTCTGGTGTGGGCAACGCTTGCAGCATGTACGGTACTTGGATGGTTTGTAAGAATCCGGTAGGACATGCCTAGGTGGGCTGGTTTTACCTCCTGCACCACGTCAACAAGATCATTCAAGTAAGTGGGCATTCCAGTGGATCCTGTTACCTTTATTTCAAAACCGTATTGCCTTGGATAAACATTCACATCAACCGGCTCCTGTGTGTAGCTTTCTGCCAGTGACTGCACAAGTGCCTTGGTAGTGGTTCCTCGTCCCCGCCTCTTTGCCCTCCAGGTTGCAAGCCTATGCTCCTTTGATTTGTTCCTGCTGTTTGGTATGGCATAGTCCTTTTCATAAAAATCCATGCCCCAGGTGGATGTGCTTGGTCGCAACTGCAAATACAAATCATCCCTGGCTTTTTGTAGCCGCAACAGTTCTTTTTCTACCGCTTGCTGGAAGTCTGCAACATGTTCTTCATGGTGATACACCCGCAATGGCAGATGTTCCATTAAAGACATTCCAGATTCACCTCCCCCGCTATTGGTACATCCTCTTCTGATATAGATATATTTCCACACTGACCATTTATGGTCATGTCCCTATAGTCCACAACACCATCTGTTGCTACAAGCAGTGCACCTATGCGGTTATACAAAATGGTAAACCGTTTAAGGGCAATTTGGCGCAAGTGTGCATTCAGATTTTCCCGGAATGCTTCTGCTACCACTTCCATTTCTGCACCCTTTTTCAGCCATAGTGTGGCGTTAATATCCAGCTGATAATGGCTGGCACTGCGCACAGTTACCTCCGGCCCAATAGGATGCATAGTGGCTATATACGTTTCACAATCTTCCCGGATTGTTTCTGCAACCGGCTGGCTATTATCATCTGCGATAATTACCTTAACTGTGCCCGGCCCATCCCATAACCCCTTTGCTTTTGCCACGCCAACGCCGGGAACTTCTTTTGCCCACTGTTCATAGTGGACTTCGTTTCCGCTAGTGGCTGGTCGCTGCCTATACTCTACAATCCTGGCATACAAACTCGCATCGGTTTCCGGGTCTGTTCCTCCCTCTGCTGGTTCTGGATTTGTGATGCTTTCCAATCTGGAATCACATCTTGCAGAATACAATATAGTTCCGGATGGTGTATTATACTTGGCTCCCACTTCATTTGCATATACCACCACCAGCAGCTTTCCACTCGGTGGTATTTCTGCATCCTTTTCCATCGCAAAATAGAGGTTATCTTCTGTGAAGAAGGAGGATCCGGCAGGAACAATATACCCGGCTTTTCCGGTCAGCTCTAGTACTGCCTCTGCCTTTACACCCTCTTTGCGTGGCTCCATTCCCAAATCTTCCGCCGCTAAATCCAGGTAGATACCGCTGGTTTCATCCACCCACACCATGTACCGCACAGCATTTAGGGCAGAATACATTTTTGAAATTTCTACGGCTATCGGCCCTGCCATATCATCAGCGAAGCTTCCTTCTCTGGTATCCATCTTGGTGATGTTTGCAAGTATCCTGGCTTTGATTGCTTCCGGTGTTTCATCTTCATACATTCACACTTACCTCCCCATATACGGTAATGACTGTAGCTGATATTGACAGGTCACCTAGCTTAAACTGTACTTTGATATTGGTAATTTCCGTTATGTATGGGTTAATCTGTAACGCTTCTTTTACATACCTAATTGCCTCTGCCCTTTTGGTATGGATGCTGTAGTTTTCTCCAATCAGGGTTTCTAGGTCACTGCCAAAGTTATGGGTATATATTTCATACCGCGCTCGCTGTGTCAACAGCGCCTTATACACCCAGGTTTGAATTGCCTCCCTACCTGTTACAATAACCGGAGAACCATTTTTAAAAATTGGTTTTCCTATTTCAAAATTCCAAGCAACCTCCCGGTATAAGGGAAATGAATTGCTTTGTTGAGTAACTGGTGGCTGTATTATCGGAAAAAGTTCTGTAGACATTTGGCACCCCCGTTAAGTGGTTGCTTTCGCTAGCTTGCACATCACAACAAAATGCTGCATATCGTCTGACGGAAGAAGCAAAACTTGATCCCCAGGCTCCAGCAGGGTGTGATGCTTTGCTTTGGAATACACCGTGCCATTTGCTATATCCACATTTGGAACACCCACCAGGTTACCATGTATAGCCGTTTGGGTCATATCCCGATTATGTTCCAATAGCTGGATGTTGATAAGCAAATCTGTTCCAGTTAGGTTTTGTTCCCCGCTTTGAATGACCAGCGGTACTATGGTAATAACCTCCCCTATCAGCCAGGGTGGATTTGCCCGGCCATCTGAATCGCCATGAATCATGCCCCAAAAAGCACCAAATGGATTATCCTCCATCTTTATCCCTCCTTGCTTCTGTTTTGTTGTAGTAATCCCATGACCCACCGGTTTTTTTACCATCGGCGTTTATCAGCTCACCGGCTTCTTTTTCATCCATCATTGCCTTAAAATTCACCACCAGTTTGTTGTAGTACTGCCCCCGTTTCCATTCATGGATATCGGAATCTATGTAGAATAGGCCATATAAGCCTGTGTATGGCTCTCGGACAACCACTGTCCCTCCAGCTGTATTTGCAATATTCCCCAAATTGTCGATAGAGATTTTTTGCGTAGGGCCACCATCGGCTAAAATTCTAGCGGCCTCCGCTGCTTTGTTGTCCTTTTTTGTCTGTTTAACAGCTTCTTGCATTCGTCCATACAGTCCAACCCACTGACTATTGCTTACACTACGGACAAATTTTCCCTTGGCATCATAGATTGCTACGGTATTTATCATATCTTCTATGCTTTCGGTCACACTTGCTGCAATCAGATTGGATTTTCCTTGGATAATTAGAGTGCGTTCGTCTGGCACCTTCTCGGTTACATACAGCTTTGCGCCTCTGAATCCAATGTGGTACTTCTTTCCATTGCTTTGAGATGCCAGTGTATATACCGTGGCAATAATGTCATACAGGGCAGTTGGTGTAATGAAGTTCCTGGATATTTGGATCCCGGTAGGCGCTAAATAGCCTACCTGTATACCGAATTCTCTTGCCAGTTCCCTTGTAATGTCCTCTGGTTGTTGTGAAGTATATTTTTTTATGGTCTTATTCTTTTTTAGGTACAGTCCCCTATCAAAGCAGGAAAGGTTTAGTATGCTTCCCTCGGTACTTTTTGTACGGCTGATAATATATCCATCAAACAAGGTATCCTTGTCCAGTATCATTTGTACCCCGGTTCCAAGCGGCATATCTACTACAGGTATGCTTTGGTCTACCGGCGAAGAAATAACCGACAAATCCAAAGATCGTGCAACTTGTTTATAATCCCCTGCCCAGCGGATAGTAGGCACCATGGTGGATATATTCCAGGTTCCTTTTTGATTGATTATCAATATTTTCATGGATTGTCTCCTAGGGTAGGGGCTTTGGTATCTTCAATGTCTTTCCGGTGTAAAGTATGTTGGGGTTGGACATTCCGTTATATTTAGCCAACCGATTATATACTGCCGCTGTTCCATCCCCATAAAACTTCCTGCATAGGGCAGACAGCGTGTCCCCATAGACAACTTTGTATAATTTTTCTGTTGGTTTTTGCTCATCCGCTTTTTCTCTATTTGCATTTTCTCCAGGTGCAGTCACCTGTACCGGCTCTAGTTTTCGGTGCTCTCGAAGAATAATGTCTGCATATACATCATTGGTTCCATCCTCTTCACCGCTTGTTATTTTTTGAACCACAACAGGAATGTTTACCCCGGTGCCTCCTACTATAAAACGCACAACTTGTTTTTCATGAATCATTCTTTGAAAACGATCTATGTAGTATTCCGGGTTTCTGCTACGTGCAAAGGTGTAGTCGTTAGCTGGAAACATGCAGTTAATTTGTATGGTTGCCAATGTCCCATACCCGGTAACAATCACATCCCCCAACTGGTGAATATTGATTACCTCTATATTGATTCCTGTTTCCACCTTATAGCTGCTTGGCGTAACAGGAAGTATCAGTTCCGTGTATCCATTTTTAAAAATAAATGGACGCTCTTCCGGCATACCATCACCCCCAACGTGTTTATGACACCATTTGTGCTTTGCGAAGCTCTTCCATCAATTTTTGCGCTACCTTGTATATATCTGTCTCTTCGCGTATATAAAAGTTGTTTCCGCTAATAGCTACAGGAGCAGAGTCGTTATCCTGCTGGCTCCTAGCCTTTGTCTCCGTTTGCAGTCGCTCCCCTTGATGTGCGCGGATTACATAATTATCATATGGTACATAGGGAATACCCTTGGCGCGGTTTGGTGCAGTAGCCTCTATCCCAGAGGAGGGCATCCTCATGCTTCCATTTCCATAATAAGAAGCCATCATAAATTCTGAAACTATTGGTGTGGTTTGCAATCTACTCAATTCATCCAAAAACGCTGAGTTCATCCCTTTGGTCATTTCTTTCATCATTAAATGCCCTGCGTTCCAAAATGTTTTATCCTCTATTAGAATTTTGGTTACATCATTCACCAACATTCTTTGTGACGCAGCTTGAATCTGGGCACCTTCACTGGCGTTATATGCTGCCTGGGCCTCAATTTGAGCTTCTGCTAAAATTTTACCAGCCTCTGCCCCATCACCTTTGGCTATTGCCGTCTGATAATCTGCAGCTAACTGTGTAATGCGTTGTATCTGCTCATTGCTGTACTCACCTGCTAATTCTGATGCATTTCCATCCATCACGGCAGACATAATGTCAATTTCCATCTGTTCTTTTTGGTTATCCAGGCTTGCCCTCCACTGGCCTATTAATCGGTTGGCATTCTTCATTCCCTCTCCGCTGTCTCCAGATAGCCATTCATTTTTTGCAGCAAGCCCACTTTTTCGTTCATCTATGTACCCCTCTCCCATTGCTGCCTCCATAGACTCTTGTGCATCTTCTGCGGTGGAAAGCAAACCAAAATAAGATTGTGACTGTTGTGTCATGTTTCCACCGTATTGAATACCCATATAATCTGATATGGCTTGTGATGCTTGCACTCCAGAAATTTTCCCATTGAATATGGAATTGTAGATATCGTCATCGCTCAGAGTTACCCCCATGCTTTTCATTAGCTCCTCGGTTTCGGGCGCTAGCATAGCTTTGATATCTTCATCACTAAATTTACCGTCAACATTGCTTCCTGCTATTCTTAGGTATTTTATTACATCAATACCTTTTTCCAATAGCGGATTAAGATATTCTAGGCTTGCCTTGTCTGTGGTTTTCATCCTACCTAACGATGCAACAACTCCATCAATGTCCTCTGGAGCCATTCCAAGTGCAGCGCCTGTATCCCCAACATTTGTTAATAGTCCACTTTCGCCAAGTAGATCAGACGGTTTATACCCATAGACAAACGCTTTCTTGCTTGTCCCCGCTAATTGATCATAACCAAACGGAGTATTGATGGCGAATTGGGTCATGGCTTCTAAATAGCTCCTTGCCTCTTCCTCTCCTCCAAGCACGGTGGAAAACGATATCATTTTTTGTTCACGATTTCCGGCAATTCCAATACCCCTATTCAGCGTATCTTCCTGTGTTTGCATCGCACTTTCCACCATATTGTTTCTGGCAGCCTTAAAAGCTTGATCTTCTTTGGCAAAAATTTGTGTTGCTGCATTTATAACACCAGACAGTGTACCAACAGCAGTCCCTATTCCAGGGGATATTGCACTTCCCATTGTCGCGCCAGTTATAGCACCGGAAAGTATTGATGATATAGCGCCACCCACAGAATCTCCATAGGCAGATACAATCATGGTATTGGCATACTCTACTATCGAGTCCCCCAACATCTTACCTAATCCTTGTTTTTTCAATGAATTGGCAAGATTTTCTTGTGTAGCTCCTGCACCAAGGGAAGCGCTGCTACCAGCCCTATTCATGGCTCGACTCTGCTCCTCGGAAAGCTCACGAATATTTTTTTGCAAACGCTTTATCTCATCACTGTATTCTTTAAGCTCATCTTTTGCTTTATTGTATTGACCATAGGTTTTTTCAAGGTTTATCGTGTTGACATCATTATTTAGAC
>CAYNCW010000134.1:0-7540 GCA_964395635.1 uncultured Oscillospiraceae bacterium | reverse complement strand
TACTGTTGTAATACGTGTATAATATATAAAAATACCGAATGGGGGGAAGCGTAGTGTTGGTGACCACAGCAGACATAATGCACAGCCCAATTCCATTTAACATCGTGGATGGTACCCGATTTCCATTTATTGAAATGGCTATCCACGCTCTGCTCCTGGAGTCCGGCTGTATATGTCGTAACTTGGTTTACAAAAATCGTGCGTTTGAACGTTTACGATGACCATAGTTGTAGTTTGTCACATGTTAACCTGCATTTGTATGAAACCTATTTAGAGGATAGGGAATTGTAGGAATTAAGGAGGCCTTGTATCGGCAATGATAAAAAGAATCGACCACATTGTAATCACCACCGGGGACTTAAATCAATGTATTGCTTTTTATGAAAGGCTGGGGTTTACCCCCAGGCTGGATGAAAACAAATACGCGCTTATAGCTGGGGAATTTCAAATCAACATACATATTCGTGGACGGGAAGGGTTCCCTCGGGCAGGCAATGTACAAATAGGCAGCACCGATATGTGTTTTGAAATAGAGGGCGATTTGGAAACCATAAGGGAAACCTTAGAAAAACAACAATTGATGGTGGAATTTGGCATTGTAGAGCGCTGCGGCGTAAAAGGCCCTATGCGGGCGTTGTATCTACGGGATCCAGACGGTAATCTGGTGGAGCTGTGCCAATATAACCAATCTGCTTGAAAACTGCCAGACATGAGAATGTGTAGAATAAACCATGTTCGTCATCCTATTCGCAAGCTAAAGTATATAGACAGGTTGGGGTAAACAGAAGAAGGGCCGGTGTGGATTTCACCACATCGGCCCTTCTTCTGTTTGCTTGTGTGTGTATGTTGTTAGAGGATGTCAAAGTATAGTTCTATGCGTTGGCAGCCACCAGTTCCTGTACCTTTTTGATCTCCTGGGTGAGCATGGGTACAATTTTTAGAACATCGCCTACCACACCATAGTCCGCCACCTCAAAGATTGGTGCGTTTGGATCCTTGTTAATAGCGATGATGACATCGGACTCTTCCATACCGGCAAGGTGCTGTATAGCCCCGGAAATGCCGCAGGCAATATACAGGTTTGGCCGTACAGTTTGGCCGGTTTGACCAACCTGACGATCCTTTTCTGCCCAGCCCAGATCCACGCAGGCACGGGATGAGGAGATGGTGCCCCCCAGGGCATTTGCAAGTTCCTCCAGGATAGCAAAGTTTTCCGGGCCGCCAAGTCCACGACCGCCGGATACCAGCACCTTGGCATCCTGAATATTCATTCTGGTGGATACTTTCTTAATAATCTCTAAAATCTCTACATTCTTTCGAGCAGCGATATCCGCTACGGCAAACCCCTCTACCTTGCAGTCAGCACCGTCGACGGGGGAGATGCGCTGCATAACCCCGGGGCGAACTGTGGCCATCTGAGGCCTATGATCCGGGCAGAGGATGGTGGCCATAATGTTGCCTCCAAAAGCCGGACGGGTCATCATCAGGTTTTTGGTTTCAGGGTCAATGTCTAAACCGGTGCAGTCAGCGGTAAGGCCGGTGTGCAGTCGTGCAGAAACCCTGGGAGCCAGGTCGCGGCCAATGGCAGTTGCACCATACAACAGAATCTCCGGCTTATACTGCTTTAACACTTCACTCAGCGCATAAACATAGGGTTCGGTCATATAGGTTTCCAGTGCAGGATCGTCCACCACAATAACCCGTTCTGCACCATATTTGGCCAGCTTGGGGCAAAGTGCTCCCACATTGTGTCCCAGCAGCACTGCAGTGACATCGGTTTCCAGCTCTGTTGCCAGTTCCTTGCCCTTGCCAATAAGCTCATACGAAACACTGGTGATTTTATTGTCCACCTGTTGCACAAAAACAAATACACCTTTGTAGTCTTTGATTGCCATTCCTATCACCCCTTTATTATATGATGAATTTTTCCTGGAGCTTTTCCAGCAGCCAGGCTGCCGATTCCTGCGCATCCAGAGTGACTACCGTTCCTTTTCCCTTAACTGCTTTGGTAAAGGATTTCATAACCCGGGTGGGGGAGCCTTTTAAACCAATATTGGCATCGTCAACATCCAAATCTGCCCGGGTAATTATTTGCACTTCTTTTTCTCTATAGGCGTCAAAGATTCCGCCGGGAGTCATATACCGGGGCTCGTTTAGCTCAGAAAGAGCGGTTAGCAGGCAGGGCATTTTGGCTTTTATTTTATGATAGCGATCCTCGTATTGGCGTTTGACCAGTATGTCGCCGCCCTCTATACCAATTTCCTCTGCATAGGAAATATTCACAAGGCCCAGATGCTCGGCAATCTGGGGGCCCACCTGGGCTGTATCCCCGTCAATGGCCTGCCGGCCGGTGATAATCAGGTCATAGTCCAGCTTTTTAATAGCCGCTGCCAGTGTGGAGGAGGTTGCCCAGGTATCTGAGCCGCCAAAAGCACGGTCGGTGACCAAAACGGCTTTGTCGGCACCCATGGCCAAGGCTTCCCGCAAAGCCAGGTCGGCCTGGGGTGGGCCCATGGAAAGAACGGTAACAGAGGCACCCATAGAATCCTTCAGCCGCAGTGCAGCCTCCAGCCCGGCTTTGTCGTCGGGGTTTATAATGCTGGGCACACCTTCACGAATTAGGGTACCGGTAACCGGATCGAGTTTGACCTCGTTGGTGTCGGGCACCTGCTTGATACAGACAATTATATTCATTGCATAGCCCTCCTTTATTTTAGCAGAGCACCGGAGATAACCATCTTTTGTACCTCGCTGGTGCCTTCGTAAATTTCGGTAATCTTAGCATCGCGCATCATGCGCTCTACATTGTATTCACGCATATAGCCGTAGCCGCCGTGGAGCTGAACCGCCCGATTGGTCACCCAGGAGGCTGCTTCTGCGGCAAACAGTTTGGCCATAGCCGCTTCTTTGGAAAAAGCTACTCCAGAGTCCTGGGTTCTGGCAGCTTTGTAAGTAATCAGCCTTGCAGCCTCTACCCGGGTGGCCATATCCGCCAGTGTGAACTGTGTGTTTTGCAGTGCAGAAAGAGGCTTGCCAAACTGCTTGCGTTCCTTCACATAGGCTATCGTCTCGTTAAGAGCACCCTGTGCAAGGCCAACCGCCTGTGCGGCTATGCCGATACGTCCGCCATCCAGAGCCTTCATTGCCAGACCAAACCCCTTGTTTTCCGGTCCCAACAGGTTTTCTTTGGGAATTCTGCAGTTATCAAAAATAAGCTCACAGGCAACACTTGCCCGGATACCCATCTTCAGCTCGGGTTTGCCCACCCGGAAGCCCGGTGTACCTTTTTCCACAATAAAGCAGGAAATACCCCGGGTGCCTTTGCTTTTGTCGGTCATGGCAAATACGGTGTATACATCGGCAAATCCAGAGTTGGTGATAAAGATTTTGCTGCCGTTAAGGACATATTCATCCCCATCCAAAACCGCTCTGGTCTGTTGCCCTGCAGCGTCGGTTCCTGCACCGGGCTCGGTTAAGCCAAAGGCACCCAACTTTTCCCCACGGGCCAGGGGCACAAGAAACTTTTGCTTTTGCTCCTCAGTGCCTGCGGCGTAAATCGAGCCACAACACAAAGAGCTGTGTACCGACATAATGATTCCGTGGGAACCACACCGGGCAGAAACCTCTTCCATAGCCAGCGCATAGGTGAGGTAATCAGCCCCCTGGCCGCCGTATTTTTTGGGATACGGTATGCCCAACAGGCCGTATTTGCCCATTTTTGTAACTGTTTCAAGTGGAAATCGCTCTTCCTCGTCGATCTCATGGGCAATTGGCTTAATTTCCTTTTCCGCAAAGTCGCTGAAAAGCTGCCTTGCCATCTGATGCTCCTTGGACAAAACAAAGTCCATGCAGAATTCCTCCTTATAATATATATTCAGTTAAAATATTTCTTATATAGAAATATTGGATGTAACCATTATATCATGTACAAGATACCTCGTCAACCGAAAAACTATGTGCTAAACTACTAAAAATATAGAGATATATTGGAATAGTATTTATACTATTGTGTTTGTATAGGCAAAAGGGTGCCAAATGTGAAAAACCGGCAGAAGCGTGTTTTTTATACAACACGCTTCTGCCGGTGAAGAGGGGTGGTTTTAGATCCTGATTGTATATACAACCGTAGTTTTCATTTGTGGGCTATTTCTTTTTCTTCTTTGGGGTTTTCTTCACACCTTGTTTGGCAGGGGCTTCTTCTTTAGGCTCTTGTTCCACTGCTGGGGCTCGTAGTCCGCAGAAGGTTTCCAGTTCCCAGTAATATTTGGGGAACTTGGGCTGCATGTTCACACCTGCCACCGGGGTGGGGATTCTGGCGGCACCGCCCTTGTGGGTGGCAGCCAACCCTTCCATTACATCCTGTATTTTAGAAGCAGGCATCGCAAAGGCCAGCTCATCATCTCCCGTCAAGGCAAATACACGCTCGCCGCCACCGGGAATAATCACATTGCACCGATTCTGTGAATAGGGGACAGTTATCTCTCCGCCACAGGCCAGACGGCCAGAAAAGCGGGATTCAATATAGCCACCCTCGTTGTATAGTGCACCCTGCACCAAGCGGGTAATCTGGGCTGCATTGCCATAGATAATCACTACATCCGGGTCAAAGGTGGCAATATGTAGCGGTGCAATCACAATACAATATGTATCAGCGGTGGGCATTTTGGGTGCTGCCTGCTGGGTCTTTATAGCAGCCTGTGTATTACCGGCATACAGCGGCTGAATTAGGCTGCCGTCCTTAACAAAGTCCGGTTCCTCCTTGTAGCCAAGGGCTACCTGTGCCAGTGCGCAGGCTTGATCCATCTGATGAAACGCTATTGCCCAACCGTATTTCCGAGCCATGGTAATGCCTTGGCAGATGGCGAGAGGGTATCCAAAGTCCCTTAACGGAACCTTGGTGCGGGGTGGAAGCTCTTCTCCTTCTTTATAGAACTTTACTGCCAAGGGAAAGGTTAAGGTACGCAGGTATTGATTTACGCTGTCGTTTAACAGTTTACAAATTTCGCTCATGATGAATCCTCCTTGTATATTAGGTGGCACTGTAGGATTTATAAAACCATAGAAATGGCTACACACAGAGGAAAAGTATAAATAATTGCTAACTAAAATATTTCTTATACAGTAATATTTCTATTGCCATTATAGCAGGTACGTGGTATACTGTCAATACAAAAACCTTAGCAGAATAGATGAAAAAGCACTGCATTGTTTAGGTAAACAGGTGATATATTGAAAAGGCTGCAGTGTACTATTTTCTGTTTCAATGACTGTGCTACCCGGGTAGCGACTAGTACTCCCACCCTGGTAAATTTCTACTTTTGTGCGCCAAAGCACCTATACAGTATTGTATTTTAAATTTTGCCGGAGGCTTCACAGCTATCTGGTGCAGTGAAAGGAATTTTTTTATATGGAGCTCAACCAATGTATCAATTTTTTACTTAGTGTGGCCCAAAACACAGTGTTTCGGCAATTGAGTGCTCGGCTGTCCCCCTATGGAATCACACCAGCGCAATATGGGGTGCTGAATTGTCTGTGGAATGAAACCGGTTCCAGCCCCAAACAGATTGCGGAAAAGCTTCGGCTGGAAGCATCGTCGGTCTCCAGTGTGTTGGATCGTATGCAAAAAAGTGGCCTGATTGACCGCACGATAGACCCTGAAGATCGCCGCAACATCCAGGTGGTGGCAACCGAAAGGGGTATGGAGCTTAAAGAACCTATCCAGCGCATTATTGTGGAAGTAAACGAGGAGGTCTTGGTTTCCTTTTCCAAAGAAGAGCAGGAAAAGCTGCGGAAGGATCTCCTTGCTATAGCAGATATAAAATTTAAATAAAGAGCACCCTTCAGCGCAAAACTTCAATTTGGGTAAATTGTACTGCAAGCAGACACACACACCTTGTCTCTAGAACATAACAAAAACAGGCCAAGAAATCCCTCTTGTGCCTGGTGGATTTTTATACCTATATAGCGCTGGTAAAGTATAAAACCTGACAGATTATTTTTTTAATAGGAGGAGTTTTCGGTGCGATACTATATTGTGGATGCATTTGCAGACAAGCTGTTTTCCGGCAACCAAGCCGGTGTCTGTTTGCTGGAACAATGGCTGCCCAAGGACAGCATGCAAAATATTGCGGCGGAAAACAACCTTGCTGAAACCGCTTTTGTGGTGAAACAAGACGGCTATTTTGGTCTGCGATGGTTTACCCCAGAGATGGAAATTGATCTCTGCGGCCATGCCACCCTGGCCACCGCCTTTGTTATTAGCACTGTTGTAGAGCCTGATCTTCAGACCATGCGCTTTGAAACTATGAGCGGAACCTTAACGGTGGAAAAAACAGGGGATATGTTGGAGATGGATTTCCCTGCCAGAATGCCCAGCCCTATCCCTGTAACTTCATTGATGGAAGAGGCAATCGGGCAGAAGGTATTGGAAGCCCATCTCTCGCGAGATGTGATGCTGGTGGTGGAAAGCCAACAGCAGGTGGCCCAGCTACAACCCAATTTGGATCTGCTGGGCACCATTCCCGGCTGTATGGCTGTTATTGTCACCGCCAAAGGGGACAGCGCAGATTTTGTATCCAGGTTTTTTGCCCCCGGCGCAGGAATTCCCGAAGATCCGGTAACCGGTTCAGCCCATTCTACCCTAATACCCTATTGGGCAAAACAGCTGGGTAAACAAACCATGGTGGCCCGCCAGCTCTCCAAACGAGGTGGCACCCTTTATTGTAAAAACGCTGGTGAGCGTGTGAAAATAGCCGGCCGCAGCGTTCTTTACCTGCAAGGGGAGATTTTATTGTAACCTCGGGGCCTACCGAAACAACAACTGTGCCAATGCGGAAAGAGTGCCCAGTGCGCCAATCCAAATGCTTACGATAGCAGCTATTCTCTTAAGTTTAGAGGATGGCTGCTTTTTTTGACATGCCACTCCCAAAAAAAGCAAAGAAAGCCCTATTAAAAGATTAAAAATCAAAACCTGCATCGGCAATCCCATAAAAAAGCTATCCAATGCTCTATCCATCATTTGTTCCATCTCTACACACTCCTTAAAATTTAGCTGTCGGTTTAGGACATGGTTGTAGTATAGCTGTGAAATTAAAAAACTTTTATAAGAAAAGATTAAGAATATTTTAAGCTTTTTCGTTTTGATTGAGCACGGGATGTGTAGATATTTGTGCCCTATCTAACAATTCCCGCCAAAATGTGATATACTAAAAACAACTAACACTGGGAACTGCAGCGTTTCTTGGTATAGATTTCTAAAAAGAAGGGGAAGAACTAGATGGATATCAACCGTATCTTTTTAATTGTTTTGGACAGTGTAGGCATCGGCGCTCTGCCGGACGCCGCAGAATATGGCGATGAAGGCAGCGATACCTTAAAAGCATGTGCAGACAGCGGCAAGCTTTTTGTCCCCAATTTGGAAAAGTTGGGGCTGTTTCATATCGACGAAATCCACTACGGCACAAAAACCGATGCCCCCACCGGCTGTTTTGCCCGCATGGCTGACCAGTCCCCGGGGACCGACACCCCTCTCGGCCCCTGG
>CAYNCW010000133.1:3250-7574 GCA_964395635.1 uncultured Oscillospiraceae bacterium | reverse complement strand
TTTTTTAAATATAATATATTAAAAACCCCCATAAATTTCACTACAAGAAAACCCCATACAAGGTTTTACATGGTATTATCATGCTATGTTATTTTGGGTGGTTTGGTGCGGGCGGGTGGGGAATTTTCAAGGTGGTGGTTGCAGGTTAAGGGTCCAATTGCGTCATTTTTCTAAATAGATATGGAGCTTGTAGGCTTTAGGTTGCAGTATCCTGTGCGGTATTTAGGTGGATGAACAATTCATCATCCCATAAATCTCCAGTTTTCTCCCTTGCGCAGATAAGACACAGAGTGGTATAATGAAAAAAGCTTCTCACCCAACAAAAATGGAGGAACCAATATGTTAAGAGATCGCATTCGAGAAACCTATCTGGAGCAAGACAATAACTGTGCGGAAGCTATTTTACATGCAGCCAACCAAGAATATGGCATGAACATTTCACCGGAATCCTTTAAGTTGGTGGGCGGATTTGGCGGCGGCATGGCTTGCGGAAAATCCTGTGGTGCACTTTGTGGTGGTATCGCGGCTATTGGGCAACTGTGTATTCAAACACATGCCCATGCATCCCCCAATCTAAAGGAGCATTGCGCTAAGTTTGTTCATCGCTTTGAAGAAACACTGGGCTCTGACCTTTGTGTGGAGCTAATGGCCAAATATAAAAAGGAAGACACCCGGTGTTTGGAAACCGTTTTGCTGGCGGCAGATGTTCTGGAGGAAATTATTCAGGAAATAGACCAAGAATCTGATACAGTTAAGGCATAATCAGCAAAGACCTAGCATACAGATAGCTTGTACCAATTTGTCATCGAAAGCACTGCTTTATTAAAAAGCAATTAACAGTTTGCTCACAAATATGGTGCATACTAGGGGATACAAATTTACCGCTGATTGTATGTTTGTGACGAAAGGATTGAAATGCTTTATGTTAAAAAAGATTGGAATTTGTATACTTACCATTATTATGGTTGGAGGCATGCAGGTGGCTGCTTTTGCTTCGGTGAGTTCCAACGCCCAGCAAGAACAAACTGCTTCCCAAGCAGAAGAGGTATCTTTAGAGACTGAGGCACCTGTTGACGGCGGCCAAACCGACAGTGCAGAACCCACCCAACCTACTGAAAAAGGAAACCCCACCACCGGCGCCGACACCAGATTGCTCACCGCCAGCTTGGTAGGAATGGGCGTGTCTGTTGCTGCAGCGGTAGCACTGCTGGCAAAATCTAAGAAAAAGGCATAAAATCCCTATCAAGAATAAAAACGGTGGTTGCGAAGGAAGTTTGCAACCACCGTTTTTGTATTAATAAACAGCAGTGGTGCCGCCCAGCTGGGCGGCACCACTGACAATTAGCCCTTTATCTATGTATGCTGTACAAACCAATTTGTCTCAACCAAAGCTATCCTTGTCTATACTTTTGAAAAGCCGTGCATAAAGCCATCCATCTCCATGGAGCAAACATCTCCGCCGATTATTTTATTGTCCTTCACCAGCAGGTTCACCCGCACTTCCCCTTCCACACCCGGATAGTTGGTGACAACATAAGAATAGCGCTTTACACGTTTGCCTGCATGTTTGCTCAGATCAAAGCCCTGCTTTTTCTGCACAGCATTGTATTCCTCATATACCGCATCAAATTCCTGAGGAATAATTACTTCCATAACCTCTACCGGTTCCTCCTGTACTTCCCATCCAAAGGAGCGGATAAATTCCAGCCGCTGCTTATTGGTTTTGCCTGTCAGCTTTGGGGGCTTGGCGGGTTGGGAAACAGTTTCTGGCGCTACCGCTTCAACCGTATCCTTTTGGGTAAAGACTTTGATACCGGTAACACTCAGCACCCCTATCAAAGCTACCACCAAAACGCTGACCAATACCTTAAATGGAGAAAAACGAAAAGACCACATAAACATTCTCTTCACCTCAACAATTGGTTTCATTGGCTCGTATATTTCAAGATATTCCTTGCACAGCCTGTTTATACCAGATTGTTGGCGATTTTTCCCCATAGACTGGGTATTTCCCTGTCTCCTTTTGTAATACTGAACTCCTATAGGGCACAAAATGGGGTTGCTGGGGGCAATTGTATAAACACTCCCCCCCAGCAACCCCGCTAGGATATGATTTTCAGCTGAACATAATTGGTAACCTCTGCAGGGGTTCCCATCTCCATGGCAGTGTAAAATCGCTGCTTCCATTTGGCGCTATCCAGCCCCTCTATCTGTCGGCGAACTGCCAGTACAGATCCCAGGTTCACACTCAAACCATCTACGCCTGCGCCCACCAGTAAGGGCACCATGAGCGGATCTGCCGAGGATTTGCCGCTAACCAGTACCGGTATCCCAATTTGGGAAGCACATTCCACTGTATTGTGTATCAGCCGCAACACCGCAGGATGCCTGGCGGAATACAGCGTGCCACTGTTTAAACCACGATCAACTGCCAGGGTGTATTGGGTTAGCCCGGTGGTGCCTATACAAAAGAAATCAGACTGCATGGCCAGCAAATCGGCGCACATGGCGGCAGCGGGTGTTTCAATCATAATCCCCACAGGTGTGCTGGGGTTGTGTGGAATCCGCCGGGCAGCCAGCTCCGCCTTTACTTCCTGAATAACCTCCTTGGTTGCCATCAGCTGGGATAGTGTGGATATCATAGGCAACAGGATTCTCAGAGTACCAAATGCCCCTGCTCGCAGCATGGCGGCCAGCTGCGCTTTTAAAAGCTCCGGCCGTTCCGGGCAATGATGGGTTGTCTGGCATTTTAATAGAGTAGTTTGGCTTTTGGCAATATGGGCACAGGAGATATCCCGGTCATTACACATCCCCAATGGACGCACCGATACAGGCTTCCCCTGCATGGCCAGTACTACCTTTTTATATACTGCAAACTGCTCCTCCTCGGTTGGGATGCCGTGGGCATTTTTAAACAGTACCTCAGTGTGAAAGGAACCAATGCCGTCTACATTATATTCCAGTATATCTTCTAAATCATACAGCATGGACATGTTGGCTTCCAACCTGACCAGTCTTTGATCCGCGGTTTTGGCAGTGATGGTATAAAACGGCACCGTTTGTGTTTGGGATACGCTTTGTTGGCGTTTGCGGTATTCCCCCAGTTGTTCTTTAGTGGGATTGGGTATTACATCACCGTTTGTGCCATCAACTATCACCATCTCCCCATCCCGGATTGCCTGGGGCGCATTTTTAACAAGCACAATTGTGGGAATGCCCAACGCTCTTGCTATAATAGAGATATGAGAAAAGCTGTTGCCTGCGCTGTTTACAATTCCTACTATTTTGTGGGGATCCAAATACACTGCTTGGCTGGGGGTAAATTCCTCCCCCACCAGCACACTCCCAGCAGGAACATCGCTTAGATCCAATTCTGGAATGCCAAGTAAAATGGAGAGCATCCGGTTTTTTACATCCTTAAAATCTGCCGCCCTAGCCCGCATCAGCTCGTCGTCAAATGTGTGAAAGAGAGCTATATACTTTTCGCATACTGCCTGCAAGGCATATTCCGCCGTTACAAACTCGTCGTAGATAAGCTGGTTTACCTCATTGTGCAGCTCTGGATCGTGCATCAGGGCAATCTGTGCCGCGATAATGCCGGCCTCTTCGGTGCCTACATTGTAGCTCAAAACGTCAGTAGCTGCCTGCATCTCCACTGCAAAAATCTCGGACGCTTCAGAAAAACGGCGCTTTTCCGCATTGGGATCTTCTGAAATTCGCCTGGGTACAACAATTTCCTGCTGCTTAACCAATACCGCCTGGCCAATGCCAATGCCAGGGGAAGCAGGTTCACCCCTTAGCATACTTGATACCCCCTTTCGGGTCGAATCTTTTTGATTACACAGGTGTTTGCATTTGTTATACTTCCTGGCCTCAAGCCTTAGCCTTAGCCCTCCCCCAGCCCACACTGTATCAGCTGTTCCACCCTCTCCATTGCCTGCTCTTGATCAGAGCCGGATATAGTCACCTGGATGGTATCCCCTTGTTTAATACCGGCTGTAAGAAGCTGTACAGCACTTTTTGCATTATACTGCTTGCCCCCAAATACAACCACAACATTCGAATGGAACTGGGCAACTGCCTGAGCAAGAAGACCTGCAGGCCGTAAATGAAGCCCTGACGCGTTTGCAATAACAAATTGTTTTTGTATCAATTTCATCATCCCCCAGGCATACACAAACACCTTTTATACGGTAAAATCATACCAATTTACTTCGTGTTTCTTGTGCATTCTATTATATGTAGTATAGCATATTTTCCCAAATTATAGAATAGATAAGATTGTCGATTTCTCACATTCTTTTTATAACAGAAAACCCATTAA
>CAYNCW010000133.1:0-3240 GCA_964395635.1 uncultured Oscillospiraceae bacterium | reverse complement strand
GTGGGCTTAATGGGGTGTAAGCAAGCGCTATACAGTTTGAACATTGCTTAGAATGCTGGTTATACCATCTCTACCTTCTGCACATCGGATTCCCGGGCCAGCTGCTTTGCCATAGCAATTGCCCCTATACAGGGATCCTTACAGGCCAGATGCACATCGCTGCTGAGGGAGGAAAGACGCTTGGCGAGTTCTACTTGTAACAATGTAGATCCATTTAACAGCCCGCCACTCAACAAGATAGGGCTGTTTTCATCCAGCTTAAGATATAGAAACACTGCTTCTGCCAATCGATGCAGCTCTCGTGCTCCTTCATCAATGATGCTGAGAGCTACAAAATCTTCTTGTATTGCAGCTGCGTTTACCAATTGGGCCAACTGTGCTATTTCAGATTTATTTGTGTTTTGATCATATACAAAGTGCAAAATATCTTTAATATTGGTCAGCTCCAGATATTCAGTGATCATTTGGGTTAGGATAGTCCCACTTTCCCTGCCATCCAAACTGTATAGACATCGGCGAACTGCCTCTTTGCCCATCCAGTATCCGCTTCCCTCATCCCCCACCAGGTGTCCCCAACCACCGGCACGAACAGAACAACCCGACATGTTTTTGCCATAACAAACAGAACCGGTTCCGGCAATAAGCACAACGCCACTGCTATTGGGTGCTTCACTTTCCAAAACGATTTCTGCATCGTTTACTACCTTTAAAGGACAGGTCAACTGAAGATCCCGCAGTGTATGACACAATACCTGTACATTTCCAGGCTGATCCACACCTGCACTGCCTATACAAAGCGCCCCTATATGGTCCTTTGTTGTGTTTTGATCGATAAGAAATGCGGACAATACGCTTTCCAGATGTGCTTTAACCTCCAAGTGGCTGTTGGAGTTTATATTGGTAGCCCCTCCAATAAACGGGCCAAATAAATGCCCCTCCTCATCCTCCACCATCATACGACTATTGGTGCCGCCCCCATCAATGCCAACGTAAAACATTGTCTTCATCCTTTCGTTTAGCTTTGCATACCCAGGCTGCATATTGTCTTTTTGCCTACGCTGCAATGTAGCTGAAACACCTGTGGGTATGTTTCTATGGTACTGCTTAGCGTTATTGGTGGAAATACCTATAGTTTATAAGCTCAACCTGCATCTGCGGCAGCTGTGAAATCAGCACCGGATCGGTAAGAACTGCCAGCTCCTCTGCTCTTGCTAAGGAATAAGAGCTATTTTGTAGTAAATATCGGTCTACGTATCCTGGGTGAACCATCACCTCCAGGACTTCCTTGGGATCTGCCTGAAGCAGCAGATTGTTTAGCTGCTCTAAGCTGATTTCCTTCTTAAACAAACGGTCAACAAGCCTATCCGGCGTATCAATCATTGCATATTCCGCCGGTATCTGGCTGCGCTGCCTCACTCGTAGGGGTAGCTTCATCTCCTTTGCCAAGCTGAGTACAACTGGGAAAATCGTCGGCAGCAGGTGTATGTGATGGTGGCTATCCAGATGGGTAGGCACCAATCCCGCCTCTATCACCTTTTGTATTTGTGCAGTAAACTCCTGATGAACCTCCCGGATGTCTACAGCCCAGCCAGCAGCCTTTAAATCCTCTCGTGTGGAAAAGTTGCCATGGGAATCCACCAAAGTGATATGGCCTTGGCACACCGGCCGACCACTAGTCAGCGTCAAATGCACCCCCACCCCCAGACCCGGATGCTGTTTGGCAAGCTGAACTGCATGGGAAAACCCTGCCCCGGTGGGCATAATGGTAGCTGAACGCACCACGCCGTTGTTGTAAGCCTCCATTATGCCCAGGTTTACCCCGCAACACAATCCCAGATCGTCGGCGTTTACTATGAGTTTCATCTTTGCCTCCCCTTAGGAGCTTACATACATTTTACTCTACTTTTTTGCCGGGGCTAGCTATATAGGTGCAGATAAAAAGCATCTGGAAAGACAGTGGAAAAACTCCACCGTACCCAGATGCTTTTTGACATCCAAGATCAGATAGAAGCAGCGCTTCTTAGCCGACAACCTATTGTTTTTACAGCGCCAAACCTGCAAACAACTGGTGTCTGGCAAAGATAAATGCACCGTATAGCCCTGCCTCATCACGTAAGGTGCTGGTCATAAGTTTGGGCATAACAGGTGTGCATTGTTTTAAAATGGCTTCGATCTCTTGTTTTAAAATATCAAAAAACTCTAGATACTCTCCACCCATAACAATAATATCCACATCCAGCATAGATGCAGCAGCAGAAAATATATATCCCAGATCTTTTCCTATGGTTCTGAGCTTTTCTCGCAGATAGCCGTCACCCTGGCGATATGCCACCAATAGATTAGAAAAGGTAAGCTTGCCGTTTTGGGCAGCCAAATGCTTCAGTGGCCCGGTAACCAACCCCGCTTCTGCATCTGCTTGAGCCATTGCCAACAAAGACCCTAGTGCTACCCGGCTCTCCACGGTGGTTTTGTTCTCAAAACTCTCTCTATCTACAACATAAGAAATTTCACCTGCTGCGCTATTTTTACCTTCATATAATTTACCGTCTAAAATAAGACCGGCTCCAAGCCCTAAACCACAGCTGATAAACAACATGTTGCGGCATCCAATACCACACCCCAAAGTGTATTCTCCCAGCACAGCGGCATTCATATCATTTTTAATGATTACCGGCACCCCAAACTCATCCTGGAGCACAGTATGCAGGTCAATATCGGTCCATCCTCTAAATTGTGGGTTTGCATACAACAAGGTGTTGTCGTCTCTGTAGATCCCCGGAGAGGAAATAATAATCATACCCAAGCTTTCAGCAGAGCAGCGGGAGGTTTCCAGCAGCAGGCGTATAGCCGCCTTTACTGCATTGATTTTCACCGATGTATTCTGCTCCTCACCCGAGATGTCTAATTTTGTCTTGGCTAAAAGCTCTCCTTGCAAGTTACCAATGGCCAACACTGGATGGGTTAGGCTCAGATCAATGGCAACCACGGTGCGATACAGTTTATTAAAGCACAATAGACGAGGTTTGCGACCGCCTTTACGATTGGCTTCGCCTTCTCCAATTTCCAATACAAGTCCTGCAGCTATCAGCTTTTCCACATTTTCAGCGGTTGCAGGCTTGGATAATCCCAACAGCTTAGCTAAACCTGCACGACTAGTATCACCTTCCCGCATAAGTGCATCGATAATTTCTCTCATATTATGGATACGGGTTGTGCTTTGATTTGCAGCCATTGCGGTTC
>CAYNCW010000132.1:3851-7584 GCA_964395635.1 uncultured Oscillospiraceae bacterium | reverse complement strand
TTTTGGTTGATGCAAATCATCTTTTTGCCAAAAAGTGAACCAGACTTTATATAAAATGTAATTAATATGGTTTTTTACTCTTGCAATAATTTTTGATTTTCCTCACATCTTGTATGGTATTTTGTGCAAAAAAACAGCGGCACAGAGAGTCTTCTCTTTGTGCCGCTGTTTTGCTTCTGTTATCCGTTCATATAACGGCTTAAAAATGCTTTGGTTCGCTCCCCTTTGGGGTTAAGGAACAATTCGTCCGGAGTACCTTCTTCTGCAATAACACCATCAGCCATAAAGGCAACCCGGTGGGATACTTCTCTGGCAAAGGCCATCTCGTGTGTAACAATCACCATGGTCAGGCCACTGTGTGCCAAATCGTCGAGAACCTTGAGCACCTCGCCAACCATTTCCGGATCCAATGCTGAGGTTGGCTCATCAAACAAAATAGCCTCTGGCTCCATGGACAGTGCTCGCGCTATGGCAATACGCTGTTTTTGCCCGCCGGACAACTGCCGGGGTTTTGCATTGACATATTCAGCCATGCCAACCCGCTCCAGGTACTGCATAGCGGTTTTTTCGGCGGCATCTCTTTTTTTCTTCTTCACCTTCACCTGCCCCACCACACAGTTATCCAATGCGGTAAGGTTGTTGAAAAGGTTAAACTGTTGGAACACCATTCCCAGCTTTGCACGGTATCCCACAACATCGTATTGGGGCTCCAATACATTTTCTCCATGGTAAAAAATCTTGCCGGAGGTGGGCCATTCCAAAAGGTTAATACACCGCAAGAAGGTGGATTTTCCTGAACCGGATGCCCCGATAATCGAAACAACCTCGCCTTTGTGCACCTGATAATTCACACCTTTTAAAATTTCGTTTTCACCAAATTTTTTGTGTAAATTCTGTATTTCCACAACCGATTCCATTGGGTTAAACCCCCTTCCCCGGTAAAGACCGTTTGCTGCGGGACAACTTGAAGTTGGCGGGCCCGTCCATCCGCCGTTCCACCGCCTTGAGGATTTGCGTAACGCTCAAGGTTAAAATCAAATAGATAATCCCCGCAACAAAAAAGGTCTCATAGGTACGAAAGGCTACCCCTTTTACCGATTTGGTCATAAAGAACAGCTCGGTTACCGAAATAACGTTGAGCACCGAGGTATCTTTAATATTGATAACAAACTCGTTGCCGGTTGCAGGCAAGATATTGCGGATGGTTTGGGGGAATATAACCGTGAACATAGTTTGCCAGTGGGTCATTCCAATTGCTTTGGCCGCTTCGGTCTGGCCGGGATCGATGGACTGTATGCCCCCTCGAACTATTTCCGCCATATAGGCACCGGTGTTGAGAGAAACAATCAAAAGCCCTGCAGTCAAAGGATCGAAGTTGATGCCAACTCCCTCTTGCAGACCGAAGTAAATAACAATTGCCTGTACCATCATAGGGGTACCCCGGAACACCTCGATGTAGCATATCAACACCACATTAACCGCCCGCAGCAGATAATAGCGCAGTCCCTTGCCGCGGTGGGTTTCCAGGGGGATGGTCCGCACTGCGCCGATCATCAGCCCTATCACAAATCCTATCAATGTACCCACCAATGCAATCATCAGGGTAACCCCGGCTCCATATAGGAACCAGGTGCCGTACCGCTCAATGATCAAGGCGACCCACTGAAAAAATGTACGCTCCAAAAACTCCCACCATTCCTTATTTTGTTATAACCCCAAAGCCAGTTTACACTGTCTTCTGTTTGCTAGAATTGAGCCATTAACCTTCTTGGCTCATGGGCTGATTTTTCACAGCTTCATCCATAAGCGCATTGCGGGTTTCTTCATCAATACCTGCAAGAATCTCATTAATCTGATCCTTATAGGGGCTGCCTTTTGCAATACCAATGGCTATGGACACCTCGTCCTGGTTGATGGCAAAGCCACTGCCTTCTTCAAAGGCAATAAAGGTGAGATCCGGGTTGGTGTATACAGCGGAAACAGCGCCGGGACGTTCGGTAACATAACCGTCAATCTTGCCAGAAGATACTGCCAAAGTCATGGTTGGAAAGTCTTCCATAGCTGTTTGTTTGCTTACACCTTCCATCTGGTCGATAAATCCATAGTGCAGGGTGTTGAGCTGACCGGTAATCTTTGCATCGGCAAAGTCCTTAATGGATTTTGCTTGGGCATAGGGGCTGTCCTTTTTCACCACCACAACAATGTCAGAGGTGTAGTAGTTGTCAGTAAAATCAATGGTTTCACGACGTTCAGCTGTGTTGGACATACCGGCAATGATAGCGTCAATTTTACCCGAGGTCAAGCTTGGAGGAAGCCCGTCCCACTCTGTTTTCACAATCACCAGCTCTTTGCCAAGGCCTTCTGCAATGCGTTTTGCAATCTCCACGTCATAGCCACCAGCCCAAGAGATGTTGTCCAGCTGAACAGCGCCGTTGCTGTCGTCTGTTTGGGTCCAATTAAAGGGTGGGTATCCACATTCCATACCAACCCGGAATTGGCCGCCTTCACTTGCCTGGGTTTGGGGGGCTTCTGCGCTGTTTGCAGCTTCAGAAGCAGGGGCTGCAGGCTTAGAAGTCTCTGCTGGATTGGAACAGCCTGCCATTAGCAGTGCCAAAGCCAAAATAGCGACCACAATGTAGGTAATTTTATTGCGAAAATATCTCATACTGTATTCTCCTTTATTACTGTATTGCCGGAAAAGTGTTCATCCTGTTTCCAGCGTGCACAAGCACTCTTTATACTATATAGTATTTCCCCTTATTTTTCAACCAAAAAACACAAAAATGACGCACCTTCTCCATAACCTTGCAAATAGAAAAGGATACGCCATTATTTGTGAAGAAATGAGCAAATTGCAAAAAACAGCATAATACTGCTAATAAATATTAGTTTCTTTGAAGAGACTATAAATCAAGCTAAAGAATTTATGCAATTTTTCCTTTACCCAACTTTACTTGTATACATGTTAGGACAAATCCACAGTACAAACCAGTTCTCGCTTTTTGGAGGAGGGTGTGCCCCCCCTTGGATCAAAGTCAAAACTACAGGCAAAGCCCTGCTTTTCTGCCGCTATGCGCAGGTGGCATAGGGCAATGCCCATATCGATATACGCCATAGAGGCAGCCAGCTTCGCACGAATACCCCGGGGAGAATAGTATACATCCACATGGCCGCGGCTACCGTCCAAATACCAGGGTTGGGCATTCAAGGCCGATGGTGCAATGCGCACCGCTTCGGTGATAAACAGCGGCACATCTCCACAGGCAATCTCTGCTACAGGCTTGCGTTTAAACGCTCCCGGGCCGGTGCGATGTGCGGGCTGAGCCGGTGTGCCCAAGGCCATCATCATCACTGCTGTAAGCTCGCCGTCGGTGCGGTACTGTTTATGTGGCTTTGCTATGCCGTTGTAGCAGCTGCCAATCCCCTGGCTGAACAGCGCTAAGTCCAAATATTCCAGCTGCCAGCCCGCTTCCAGCAAAGACTGTTTATCCTTTTGGGCATACGCCACTGCAAAATGCGGCGCATGAATTCGCTCTACCTGTGTGGGAGACAAAATGCCCAGCTTTACACTGCCTTGGGGGGTAAGTCTCGGTATCTGCCCCAAAGATGCCGCTATCTCCCCGATTGCAAAGGGGGTAAGGGGATCCGGCGAGAAGCTGCGCACCGACATGCGGTGAAACATGGCAGTATACAGTTGACTATTATGCAAAACGAAGCCCTCCCTAATTGATTA
>CAYNCW010000132.1:0-3841 GCA_964395635.1 uncultured Oscillospiraceae bacterium | reverse complement strand
CATCTTAAAATGAATCAATTAAAAAAGATACTGTGTTGTGTTAACAAAACAAAAACAAGGCTTTTTTTTTCTTTGTTGTTGTGGTTTACAAATCAAATAAAATGGTGTATAATAGCAAAGCTATACACCAGATAAGATGTAGCTGTGCCATGTTATGCGGATATGCGGGTCCTGTGCGGCGAAGCGCCGTGAACCATGTCAGGCGGGGAACCGAGCAGCATTAAGCGGTTTGCTTTGCGCGCCGCAGGTAAGCCTGCATATTCGCATAAGATGGCACAGTCAAAACACCCAACAAGCACCACCATGGTCCGCCATATAGGGCGGGCTGTTTGCTATCAGGGGCAAGGAGGGTACATGTACCAGGCGCTGTACCGAAAGTGGCGGCCCAAAACCTTTGACCATGTTGTGGGCCAGGAGCATATAACCACCACGCTAAAAAACGAGGTGGCATCGGGCAAGTTATCTCATGCATACCTGTTTTGCGGTTCTCGCGGAACGGGCAAAACTACTTGCTCTAAAATATTGGCCAAAGCGGTTAATTGTCCAAACCAGCAAAACGGCAACCCCTGTTGCAGCTGCGATATCTGCAAAGGTATTGAGGATGACTCTATATTAGATGTATCCGAAATCGATGCAGCCAGCAATTCCGGGGTGGACAATATCCGGGAACTGCGGGAAGAAGCGGGATATATGCCGGTGGTAGGCAAATACCGGGTATATATCATCGACGAAACCCATATGCTCAGCACCGGTGCCTTTAATGCCCTGCTGAAAATTATGGAGGAACCGCCCCCCCATGTGCTGTTCATTCTGGCCACCACCGAGATACACAAGGTTCCCGCCACCGTGCTTTCCCGCTGTCAGCGGTTTGACTTTCGGCGGATAGCCAGCAACGTAATCGCCTCTCGTCTGTTGTATGTAGCCGGTGAAGAAGGCATCTCCCTGCAAGAGGAAGCAGCGGATCTTATCGCCAAGCTATCCGACGGTGGGATGCGGGATGCGTTGTCTTTATTGGATTTATGCGTCACCGGTGAAGAGGAAATTACCGTGAAAAAGGTAATGGATGCCGCCGGATTGGTGGACAAACAATATCTGTTTGAAATTGCCACTGCTATTGCCGAAGAAAATACAGCACAAGCATTGGCAATTCTGGAGCGATTGTGGGAAAAATCCATTGATTATCAGCGATTGTGTGAACAACTCATCGGGTTTTACCGCAATGTAATGGTGGTAAAATCGGTGCGGGACCCTTCTGAACTGGTGGCATGTCTGCCGGAGGAAATGCAGTCCTACAAAACACATGCCGCTGCTTTGGATATGCCCCGGATCCTCTATACTCTAACAACTCTGCAAGACACATTGTCCCGTATGACCAAAACCCCACAGCGGCGCACCGAATTGGAGCTGGGGCTTATGCGGATGGCAAATCCCGCTTTGGATACCTCCGCAGCCACCTTAACCAATCGGCTTGTCGCTTTGGAACGTGCAGTGCAAACAGGTATGGTTCCTGCCGCAGCTTCAACCCCTGCAGCTGTTGGTGCTCCCTCCCCTACCCCACAGTCCACAGCCTCCCCCACCCAGGCGGAGATTGAAAAAACCAAAGTGGAACCTATGGGCAGGTGGCCGGAAGTGCTTGCTGTTCTTGCAGAAAAAAACAAGGCACTTCACGGCACATTGGTGGATTCCACTGCTTATGTGGGCGGTGATCTGTTGCTGGTGGACGCCGGCGACAGCATGTTTGCCCAAATGGTGCGGGGAGATACCTATGCCAAGGAGAGCTTGCGAGTAGCTGTAGAAGCGGTTACCGGACAAAAGTACCGATTGGGGCCCTACAATCCCCGTAAATATACGGTGGAACAAAAACAAGAAGACCGGCTGGAAGAGATTTTAAAACAAGCCGGTACCATGGGCGTAGATGTCCATATAAAAGAATAGACACAGGAGGATTATAAATATGAAAGCAAGATTGCCTCAGGGATTTGGTGGCGGCGCACAAAATATGAACGCCATGATTAAGCAAGCTCAAAAAATGCAGGAAACTATGTCCGAAAAACAGGAAGAGCTCAACCAACAGGAATTCAACGCTACTGTTGGTGGCGGTGCTGTTGAAGTGGTTATGACCGGTGCCAAAGAATTAAAATCCATAACCCTTAAACCTGAAGTTGTGGATCCCGAGGATATTGAAATGCTGCAAGATCTGGTTGTAGCTGCAGTGAACGAGGTGCTTCGCACAGTTGAACAAACCACTACAGAAGAGATGGAAAAAATCACCGGTGGTATGCAGATTCCCGGCATGTTTTAATCTGCTATGAAACAAAATGCACTGCCTTTACAAAGGCTGATAGAACAGTTTGAGCGTTTACCCGGTATTGGCAAAAAATCTGCACAGCGGCTTGCCTTTTATGTATTGGATCTGCCTAAAGAAAAGGCACTGGAGTTTGCCAACGCCATTATAGAGGCACAGGAAAAGATACACCGGTGTAGCCAGTGTCAAAACTTAACCGATGCAGATCTATGCCCAATCTGTTCCCAACAAGACCGGGATCCATCCATTATCTGTGTAGTAGAGGATCCCCGGGATATATTGGCGTTTGAGCGAACCAAGGAATACAGCGGTACCTACCATGTGCTCCACGGACTCATCTCCCCTATGGATGGCATCGGCCCAGAGCAGCTATACATCAAGGAATTGATTGCTAGAATTGGGCAAGGCGTTGTGGAGGAGGTGGTTATGGCCACCAATCCCACTGTGGAAGGGGAAGCTACTGCCACCTATCTGGCAAAGCTATTAAAGCCTATGGGACTAAAGGTAACCCGTTTGGCATACGGTATTCCGGTGGGCGGCAATTTAGAATATGCCGATGAGGTTACCCTGTACCGGGCATTGGAAGGACGCCGAGAGCTTTAAGTACAAGATTCGCCATAGACATGGTATAGTTGTATGGTAATATTCCAATACTGACTTAACAAGACCACAAAGGAGGTGCCGTGTTGGACGAAAAGGCTATGAAAACCATTGCACAAAACAAAAAAGCACGGCACGATTACTTTGTGAAGGAAAGTTTTGAAGCAGGTATTGAGCTGGTAGGAACTGAAGTAAAATCCCTGCGACAAGGCGGTGTCAACCTAAAGGACAGCTGGTGTGACATTAAAGATGGCGAGTTGTTTGTCAAACAGATGCATATCAGCCCTTATGAAAAGGGCAATATTTTTAACAAAGACCCTATGCGTGTTCGCAAACTTTTAATGCACAAACGTGAGATTTTGCGCTTATCCTCAGAGCTTGCACTCAAAGGGTATGCTTTAATACCATTATCACTGTATTTTAAGGGTTCTAAGGTGAAGGTGCAGGTGGGTTTGTGTCAAGGTAAAAAATTATACGATAAACGGGAGGATATGGCCAAACGAGATGCCAAACGGGATATTGACCGGGCCATGAAAGACCGGGGTAAGGGCTCTGAATAATACTATTTATGGGGGCGTAAAGGTTTCGACGGGGATTTTGCAGTATGGTAAGCGAGTAGAGACGCACGATCTCTTAAAAATGTGCAACTTAAAATTAAACGCTGAAGATAATAATTTAGCTTTTGCTGCTTAATTAAGCAGCTGTCCGAGCCGGAAGGACCACGAGCCGGCAAGGGCATCATTTTAGTGGTGAACGTTCTTTGCGAGTTCCACGGCGCTTAGAATGTATTAGGGATACCAAGTTGTCGAGCCTGTCTATCGGCGCGGCAGCAAGGGAATGTAAAAGATAGGCTGCACTCGGAGAAAGCTGTATGAATGAATTTTCGGACAGGGGTTCGATTCCCCTCGCCTCCACCACAGAATCCACGTCCAACGT
>CAYNCW010000131.1:0-7586 GCA_964395635.1 uncultured Oscillospiraceae bacterium | reverse complement strand
CGAAAGGTTTCCAAATCCTTTTGGGGATCTGTTATATCCAAATCATCCTTATCGGTGGATAAAAACGTATACTGCTCTTTGAAATGTTTTACCAGCCGAGAACAGAAAAACCCCTGTCCTCCGGTTATCAATATCTTTTTCACACGCCATCCATCCTTATCTAGTATTGTACAATCCGGCCAATCCCGCCGCTACGGGCAACGCTTTTAAATCTCTCCATCTCGGTAGTTGTAAACATAGGAAAATCTCCGGTAAAGCAGTATTCCCTATCCACATACTTGTATTTAGCACCTGCAAGGGGGTTGTAATTTAAAAGCTCGTAGCGCACATCGGCATATATGCTTGTAAGAAAGCTGCTAATAGCATAGATATTTTCATCCTGCGCTGTAATGGTGGGTATCAGCGGTGTGCGAATCACCACCCTGTCTTTCCACTGCGAGCTCAGCAATCTCTTTATATTTTCCAGGATAATTTGGTTATCCATCCCGGTTACCCTTTTGTGTTCAGCGGCATCAAAAACCTTGCAGTCTCCAAACACTGTATCCAGGTATGGCAATACCTTTTCAATATTCTCCCAGGTGGTAAACAAAGAGGTTTCTATCGCGGTATTTACGCCCTCGCTGCGAAACCGTTCTAAAAGCGCTGTTGTAAATTCCGGCTGAAAAAAAGGCTCTCCTCCGGACAAGGTAACTCCGCCACCATTCTGGTGAAAGGCACTGTCTCGCATTACCTCCTCTACAACAGACCGAACATCCATAACCCTGCCGTTTCTATTGATGGCATTGGCGGGGCATACATCCACACATTTGCCGCACAGTGTACAGCCTTGGCCTTTTAAGTATATGCTTTGGGATTCCATTGAGATCTCCCCTTGTGGACACGCTTTTACACAGTATCCACATTTGATACACCTGCTCTCAAAGTGCACAAGGGTACATCTGGGGGATATTCCCTCTGGATTTTGGCACCACACACAGTGCATGGGACAACCCTTTAAAAACACTGTTGTGCGAATACCATCCCCATCGTGGGTGGAAAATCGCCTGATATCAAAGACGGTACCTTTGGACATATTACAGTTCTCCATAAGCTGTGCGGGCGATAATCTCATTTTGCAGCTCATAAGCAAGCTCGGTAAAGTATGCTGTATAGCCGGCAACTCTGACAGTTAAGCCGCTGTACTTCTCGGGATTCTTTTGCGCCTGGATAAGATCCTCTCTGCGCAAAACATTAAACTGTATATGTGGGATCTCCAAATCCACAAAGGTTTGTAAAAACTTTGCAAATTTATCCACACCAGTCTCTGTACTAAAAAACTCCGGCAAAAACTTCATGTTCAATAACCCGCCGTTGGTAGTAAGCTCGTTATCCAACAATGATACTGATTTCAGCACAGCGGTAGGCCCTGCCATATCCCGGCCATAAACCGGTGACATCCCCCCATCTGCTAGGGGCTCCCTGGAAAATCTACCGTCGGGTGATGCACCTACATTTTCTCCCATAGGAACATGTTCAGAAACGGTATACATACCGGTATGATAGATTCCACCGCGATAGTTTTTTTTTACTGAAAGCTCTTTTTTGAAAAACCTAGCCCACTTCGCCCCAATTTCATCCACCCAGGCTACATCGTTTCCGTACTTAGGGCATTTATTGAGCAGCATCACCCGAATAATCTCGGCATCCTGGAAGTTGCTTTGCAAAGCCTTGAGAAGTTCTTCCTTTGTGATACGTTGTTCATCATACACCAAAAGCTTTATAGCCGCAAGACTGTCAGCCAGATTGGCAATTTGTATCATTTGTATGCCAGAGAGATTGTATTTTGCCCCGCCAGCTGTAACATCCATTCCCTTTTCTATACAGTCATCGATAACAGCAGATAAAAAGGGCGAAGGCAAAACATCGATATGCGCGCGCTCCACCTGTTCGCAGGCCTTGACCATAAGCTGTATGTGGTAACGAATCTGCTGCTCAAATGCTTTTTCTAGCGCTTCATAGTCTGCATAGTCAACAATACTGCCCAAATCCGGAGCGATTTGTTCTCCTGTTAGTAAGCATCTGCCGTTGTTTAAGGTTAACTCTAACGCCTTGTTCATGTTGAACATAGCAGCGTCGCTCCACCCCAGGTTATTACCTTGGGTAGTAAGCTCTACGCAGCCTACAATAGCATAATCCATAGCGTCATCATGTTCAATCCCTAAGTCAATCATTGCGGGGATAACCGATTGGTCGTTAAAAAATTGGGGCATACCGCTGCCCTTGGCAACCACCCTTACTGCCTGCTTTAAAAAATCCTCCGGCGTGTTTTTATGTAGCCTTACCGACAGATTGGGCTGTGGCAATCCCAGGTGTTCTTGCGCTTTTAAAAACAAATAGGAAAGGGTATTGGTTGTATCTTGCTCACTGTGATCCTGGCCACCAATGGCAATGTTAAATCCAATGGGGAATCCGGCAAAATACTTCGCACTATGGGAATTGCGCAGGTATACAATCTGGTTAAACTTTAGCCACAGGCACTCGATAATTTCTAATGCTTGCTGCTGATCCAGCAGGCCATTCTCTATATCTTTTTGATAATAGGGATAGAGTGCCCTATCCAGCCGCCCAGGTGAAAAAGAAGAAGCATTGGATTCCATATGCAGTACTACAAACAAAAACCAAACGGACTGCACTGCTTGGTGGAAGGTTTCTGGAGGATGATAAGCAAGGTGTCTGCAAACTTTAGCCATTTCCTCTGCTCCCATATTCTCCAAAAGCTGAGCATATCGCAGGATAAACTCTTGCACGCCCTCCATAACGATAACTACGCTCTCCCAAAAATTCTTCTTTACCCCGCTACTGCCAGGCAATTTTTTCTCTGCCTTGGCCTTAATCCCCATAACCCCTAGCTTTAGCCACTCTGCACAGTTAGGGCAAATATGTCCCTGGGCATGGTCCTTTTGGTTTATCTTCACCACTTTGGCTATAGCATCAATTTCGCTGCCATATCTTGCTCTTATAACATCCTCTAGCGATCTATCTTGCCAATATGGCTTGATTATCGATCGAAATTCCTCAATATCCTCACTTTTTACCAAAAACTTATCTTGGGGACGGGTGGGCAGGGTTTCAAACTCTTTATCTACCCATGCGCTTCCGCTTTCCGGAAATACCACGCCGTACCGTACACCACAGGTGCGGTTGCCTACCACAAGCTCCTTTGGGTCAGCAGCTATTGCAAGCTGGCTCAATGCATTTTTAAGGGACAGAGCGCGCCTTATACTGGTTGGCTTATCTTCATTTTCCCGGTAGGTTTTTGTAATAATAAGGGCTTGTTCTATAGAAACATATCGAGGTTGGGATAACATATCATCTCTCAGGTCGGTTATCCGCTGTGTCATATAAAGATGGGAAAGGGATGTCATAAATGCACTTCCTTATCAATACTCTACAGGTTAATAATATCCTGTGTAAAAAAGTGATCAATTTGATTCAATGCGGCTTGTTCGTCGCCGCCTTCAATGATAATTTCAATCTCTGAATTGTAGCCTGCCTGCATGGACAATATCCCCAGCATGCTCTTAGCGTCGGTTGTCACATCCCCTTTTTTCAGGGTTACATTGGAATCCAGTGCCTTTATGGCATTTAAAAAGGCCTTTGCAGGACGTGCGTGCAGTCCCTCTGCCGCCAGAATGGTATAGGTTTTGCTAATCATTGATAAGCCCCTCCACGTAGTTTTTAATCTGTATTCCACTATCCATTGCCAGAACCTCTTGTACAATCTGTTCTGCTCTTTGGTAGGTGACGTTGCGTATGGCATCCTTTACATAGGGAACACTGCTGCAGCTCATAGATAGCTCGTTTATTCCCATCCCCAAAAGCAGAACAGCTGCCGCAGGCTCGCTTGCCATCTCTCCGCACATGCCCACCTGTATGCCTGCATTGTTTGCTGCCTTAATGGTATTGTGGATAAGCCTTAATACACCCGGATTAAAATGCTGATAAAGACCGGCAATTTTTGGATTCATTCTATCCACAGCCAGAGCATATTGGCATAAATCGTTAGTGCCAATGCTAAAAAAGTCTACCTCTTTGGCAAACAGATCTGCCGCAGCAGCCACTGAGGGTATCTCCACCATCATACCTACCTTAATGGATCTATCGTATAGAATCTCCAAAGAGTCCAGTTCGCTTTTACATTCTTCCAACACTTGTTTCGCGCGTTTAAGTTCACTCATAGAACAGATCATCGGGAACATGATCTCCAGCTTGCCAAATGCGCTGGCACGCAGTATTGCCCTAAGCTGTGTTTTAAAAAGATTGGGGTTATCCAAACACAGCCTGATGGCACGGTAGCCTAAAAATGGGTTTTCTTCAGGTTCTATGGAAAGATACTCTAAGGTTTTATCTCCGCCAATGTCTAAGGTTCTTATAATAATCGGTTGACCTGCCCCACGAATAGCTGCCTCCTTATAGGCGTTAAACTGCGTATCCTCGCAGGGCATGGTGCTGCTGTTCATATACAAAAACTCTGTGCGGTATAGCCCTACTCCTGTAGCACCTACCTCTTGAAGCTTTACAATTTCCTTAGGTTCCGAGATATTAATAAAAAGCTGAACCTCACGGTCATCGGTTGTTACCGCCGGCAGTTCCCTAAGCTCTTTTAGTCGCTGTACAGTTTGTTTGAACTTTGCCTGCTTTTCCCTATAAGTATCCAATTGTTCCTTAGTAGGGTTGCAGATCACTACACCATTGCTGCCATCCACTATAACGGTCATTCCATTGGTTATGGTGGATATATCTACCCCCACCACTGCAGGGATCTCCATAATTTTAGCTACAATTGCAGTATGTGAGGTTTTAGAGCCTTGGCGCGTAATAAAGCCCAGGACATGCTTTTTGTCCATGGTTATGGTTTCACTGGGGGTTAAATCCTCTGCTACAATGATATAATCGTCATCCAACTTGGAGAGGTCTACCCTTTTTACCCCTAAAATGTGGCTGACAATTCTAGCGCCCACATCCCGAATATCCACTGCTCTGGCAGCATAGTACTCGTCCTCCAGAGCTGTAAACATATCCGACATATCGGCTACTGCTCTTTGAACAGCGTCGCCTGCTTCGTTATACGATATTTCGATATAATGATCTATCTTTTTTACCAGCATGGGATCTGCTGTTAGCTCCATATGTATCTCCAAGAGATCTACTGCTACAGCATCCTGTTGTCTATCCAGCTTGGCAACAAGCCCTTCCAATTCGGCAACGGCACTGCCTATCGCCTTTTGAACCTTCTGCCGTTCAGCTTCAACATCGTTTACCGTTATCATTCTGGAGGATAGGCTAAGGGGCTTGTTTTCATAAACAAGCACCTTGCCTACAGATATACCAGGAGATACGCCCACGTTCTTCAGCATATAAATACCCCCTATTGTTTACTGTTTACATGCTCCTCCAGCTTAGCAATAATAGCGTCTGCCTTTTTAATAGCGTCGCTGATTGCTACTCTGACAACTGTCTTGCCAGCAAACCTGCCCTCATCAAGAATAGGCATATCTTTGGTCAGTATAATAGCATCCGCAGTCTGTACATCCTCTGGGGTTATTTTGTTTTCTACCCCTACAGAGCCTTGTGTTTCAACCTTTATATCGATACCTTTCTTTTTTGCAGCCTTTTCCAATGCTTCAGCAGACATATAGGTGTGTGCCACACCGGACGGACATGCAGTTACAGCTAAAAATTTCATGCCATATTCTCCTTATATAGTAAATTAATCAAAGGACAATTCTACTTCATCGCTCAGGGCATTGTCTTTCTCCACAGCAGGTGTTTCAGAAATAGGCTTCTTCAAAAAATTCACCATTAATGCTGTTGTAAAGGCTCCCACCAGAATTGCTGCTAAAAATCCCAGCACATTGCCGATAACCGGTAACACAATCAGTCCGCCCCAAGCAACCTTACAGGTTACGTTGGTTGCAAATGCCACCATAGTACCTGCCGCAGTACCTACCATCAAAGACGGGATAACCCGCAGAGGATCATTTGCTGCAAAGGGAATCGCACCCTCGGTGATACCTACAAGCCCCATAGCCAGAGCGCCCTTGCCGGCTTCGCGTTCTTCACTGGTGTATTTTTTGGGAGCCAGAATAGTAGCCAGCGCCATACCGATAGGGGGCACGCAAACTGCCACTGCGCTGCCACCTGCATATGTATAGATACCTGCGCTTACGGTGCCTACCGCAAAGGCAAAGGATACTTTGTTGACCGGGCCACCCATATCAAAGGCGGTCATTGCGCCACACACAATACCGATCAATATCTTGTTAGAACCACTGAGGTTGTTGAGGAAGTCAGTCATTATGTTCATAATTGCGGCTATCGGTGCTCCTACTACCCACTGCATAACACCTGCCACTACCGTTGTTCCTACAATGGGGATAATAATGATAGGCAACAAAGAGCGCAATGATTTAGGCAGAGAAAGCTTTTTTAGATAAAAACAAACTACACCTGCTAACATACCGGATATAATACCGCCTAAAAATCCGGCTCCGATTGTGTTGGCCACTGCTCCGCCAATGAGCCCTGGAACAAGACCTGGCCTATCTGCTATCGACATTGCGATGTAAGCAGACAATACCGGTACCATAAGCCCCATACCTGACGCACCAATAAAGAACAACTGATTTAACCAGGTACCCTCTGTAGGTACCCCGCCCTGGCCATACATTGCAACAGATGCCGCCAAAATTACACCGCTGGCTACAACCAATGGTACCATGTAAGAAACACCGTTCATCAAATGTTTCCGTGTCTGTTTAAAGATCCCAATAAATTCTTGCGCTGAATTGCTCATAATACAATACCCTCCATCAAGATATTTATCTACCACACCGGCACTTAAATCTGGTACAGGGTTTTTGCGGCAATTTAAGGTGCTGGAGTAATATTTTTTACCAGGGACTGAATCTTTGCGGTATTTAAACTTCGCCAATAAGCTCTATAATTTGCTGGGGTGAGGTTGCAGATGCAATCGCCTCTCGAAATTCATCGTGAATCAGCTTGCGGGAGAGTGCCGCCAATATCTGCAAATGTCTATCCCCTTTATCCTGCAAGGGTATTGCCAGCTGAAAGATGATGGATACCATTTCATCCTCATCCCAAGCGATCTCCTTTTTAAGCCGGGCAAACCCAATGGTTGCCACATCGGCATAGCTGCTTTTTGCATGTGGGGTTGCCACCAAAAAGCCTACCCCTGTGGAGAATGTCTCTTCTCTTTTGAGCACATCACTGATGTACCCCTCCAGGTTATTGAGCCTTCCCTCCTGCTCCATACGCTGAGCCAAGAGACGAATGGCCTCTTCTTTGCTTTCTACCTCAGCATCAAACAGTATCAGCTGTTCTGTAATTATTTTTTCCAATCCAACCACACCTTTTCAAATTTTATCTAAGAGCCTGTATCATTGCGGTGTTTGAAATTTGAATACAGGTTCTAAATAGTAAAATCACCTAACTACATAATAGCGTAATGACTTCGTTTGTACTGCTAGCACCACGAATGGCGTTTAAAATCCCCTCATCCGCAATAATTTCATAAAAGCTCTTAA
>CAYNCW010000130.1:0-7602 GCA_964395635.1 uncultured Oscillospiraceae bacterium | reverse complement strand
ATGACCAGTTTTTACAGAATATATACGTTAACATTTGCCATTTTTTTATCTATAGTTGCAGGGGGCTGGTGACGGCGGCCAAATGGGTACTTTTTGGGCTGGTATCTTTCTTACTAGACGGTAAGGTGGGTCCCCAATTGTTAACCTTTGGAAATACCGCTGCATACAATGATACAGCACACTGGTGCACAGTTGCTGTAAAAAGGCACCCGTTTTGGGAGAGCCTTTGGCAGTGTTTACCCATCTAAAATGGGAGTTGGCCATATTCAGTTCTTAGACCTGGAGTAGTTGCCTTAGGTTGCTGCCCCGGCGAGTGGTATTTAGTATAGTAGGCGGCCAATCCCAGGGTGGTTTTCAAGTTGCGTTGACTATATGGTGCAAAAAATTGGTGCAAGGTGTTAGGGGGAAAATGCCGATGCAAACCCCTGGGTATACAGCTTGCAGATAGTATTTACCGGTAGCCATGCGTATAAAATGCCTGCTCTATGCAAGCACAGCTTTACATTTGCAGGATAGTAGAGGTGAGAAAATGAAAAAAATTATTCGACTCAGTTCCGTGACATATGCTATTCGCGCCCAGAAAGTGCTGGAACAGAACGGCATTCGCTCCAAGGTGAAAAAACTTACACAGGATATGAAGGTGAATGGTTGTGGATATGGTTTGGAGGTTGCGGGGGATGTTCGCGCCGCAGCCAATCTGCTTACCAAAACCGGTATTCGGGTAGTAGAAATCATCGAAATTGCCTGATTTTATATACACAAAGGGTGCACCGACTTCTGGCCGGATGCGGCGCGCTCTTTCTACATAGTAAGGAAATGACTACTGTCTGCTTAAAGGAGAATTGCCCATGATTTATTTTGATAACGGTGCTACCTCATATCCAAAACCCAAGCGGGTGGAAGAAGCGGTTATGAAAGCCTTCACACGCTATGGAGCCAATCCTGGGCGAGCAGGACACAAAATGTCCATGGAAACGGCAGTAAAGATATATGAATGCCGGGAAGCAGCGGCGGAACTGTTTGGTGCAGGTGCAGTGGAGGATGTTGTGTTTTGCTCCAATGCCACCCACGCCATCAACCTGGCGATTAAGGGAATACTGCGCAGAGGGGACCATGTGATTATCTCGGATTTGGAACACAATGCGGTACTTCGGCCGATACATACACTGGCAGAGGCCGGTGTGATTGAGTACAGTGTTGCCACCACCTTTGAGAACGACACACAGACGTTAGAGAGCTTTGCGGGACTGATTCAACCCAACACCAGCCTTATTTGCTGCACCCATGCATCCAACGTGTTTGGCATTCGGTTGCCTATTGAACAGATTGGTATGCTGGCCAGAAGCCGCAACCTGCTGTTTTTGGTGGATGCCGCCCAGACTGCCGGTGTGCTGGAGATAGACGTGCAGCAAATTGGTATTGATTTTCTATGTGCTGCAGGACACAAGAGCCTGTATGGCCCCACCGGTACAGGCCTGTTGGTAACCCCCCACGGCACCGCCCTTGGCACCATTATAGAGGGCGGAACCGGTAGCTTTTCTTCGGAATATGCCCAGCCAATGGTAATGCCTGACCGACTGGAAAGCGGAACCGCCAATGTGCCCGGTATTTTGGGGCTGGGGGCGGGTATTGAATATGTCCGGGAAAAAGGGTTGGACACCATTTACAATCATGAGATGAAGATAGGCAAAAAGATTCACAGCCGCCTTGCCGAAATGCCGGGGATTCAGCTGTATACCGGTTTTACTTTGGGCAGACATCTGCCGGTTATCTCCTTTAATATAGCGGGAATTGGTTCGGAAGAGGTTGCCTCTGATCTTTCGGAAAAGGGATTTGCCATGCGGGCAGGGCTGCACTGTGCACCGCTGGCCCACACCAAGATGGACACCTTGGACTCCGGAACGGTGCGGATCAGCATTGGGGCGTTTAACACCACAAGCCAGGCAATGGAACTTTGCGACGCCATTGAAAAACAGGTGCATAAGTTCTATGGGGGCAACAAGAAAAAATACTGTAAACGCACCTGTTGCTAGGCTTGCCAACAGAATTGTATTGTAGGGGCGACCACTGGTCGTCCTTTGTTTTTTCATCGCTCTAGGGGCCAGATCATGTATTGGTTACTGCTCACCAAAAGCTGCCCTGTAGGGTTTACCAACAGCAGGCCGCAAAAAACCGAAGGGGTGAGGCAGACTATATGGTCTGCCTCACCCCTTCGGCTAAGCTTTATATGAACGAAGATCACAGTCTTTTCGGCCAGTTTTCCCCATACAACGTTGTCCTCCTGCCTGGGCAACAGCCTGCCTGGTCATCCGCCTTGTCAGACAAAAAACATCCTCGCGGGTCTGCTGGCGATTTGTATTGCCTATATTCTTAGTTTCCCTGAAGGGCTGCTACTGCAGTACCCAGTAAGGTGGAATCCTCCACCTGGGTGAAGCGGTAGTAGATGCCCAGCTCTCGCCATGCATAAGCACTCATGTAGTAATCCAGCTTGGAGCGGAGGAGCGGCGCTTTGTAGAAGGTGGTGCCTTCGGCTGAGATGCAAACCGGGCGGCTGGGATCCTGGGCAGCGGCACCAAGCTGCCGTAGAATACCGCATAGGTTGGTGGCTGCTATCATACCCACACGGTCGAAGAAGGCGTCCATCAGCAGGTAGATGGCAGATGCATCGGGTTGGCCGTTACAGGTGGATGCCAAGAGGGAATCCCCATAGGGGGCTGTGCAGAATAGCCCCACATCAATGGCAGATAATGTTTGCAGAGCAAGTAGCTTTTCACTGCAAGAGGGGCTAAAGCAGCCCTCATTAGCGGCAGCTTTTAGGTAATCCAACAAAAGGCCACTTTGGTACGCGCCGGAGGCCATCTTTTCCAGCTGCTGCTTGTGGGGAAATGCGGTGCGGGCCATAAAGGCCTTGTCTATATCATTTTGGGGCAGGCCGTTGTAGCCGCCGGATTCAATATTGATGATGGTGTGGCCTGGTGTCTCCAACAAGCTGGGAATCTTGGCGATGTTTTTATTGGATTCCATATAACAGGTGTTAAGGCCTGTACCCAAAATAAGCCCAATGTATCCGCCATATTCCACACCGGGGGGATTGCAGGCTCTGGCGCCCAAAAGGGTGGCCACGGTATCGTTGATAACCACCACACTTTTTTCTCCGGTTACACCCAATTTAGCAAGGGATTTTTGCAGGTTTTCCCCCAACAGCATCCCTTCAGCCCCGGTTACATCCACCTCTTTGTTGAAGTACATAATGCGGGCATCCCGGTTGGGTTGCACGTCTGAGGGGTAGGAGAAGCAGATGCCAATTTGACTGCTGTCTTTGGCCACCGGTGCAATGTACTGGGCCAGCCCGTCAAAAAGGGCTTGGGCGTCGATGGTGCCTTGTGTTCCCAGCATGGGGTATTTTTCAAAGGAACCTATCTTTGGTCCATTGGGGGAAAATTCCACCGTTGCAACCCGCAGATTGGTTCCACCGGCATCCACCACCACTGTCTTTCGGTTGTCTTTGGGCAGCTCTGCCCACTGGATATAGGTAGGAAGCATGGCCATAGAGCTGCCGCTACCCTGTAAACCACGGTGCATATCGGCTATAAATCCATCGGTTTCCCGTTTTAAATCCTCAAGCCCCAGCCGCAGGTTATAACGGGATAAAAAAGTTTCCATTTGCATCATTGCAGTTGCTCCCCCTTAATGTCTGGTTAAATTCCTGTGTGAATAGTATACCACAGGAAGGAATCAGTGGCAATGCGCCTGATGCCCACCGGGCAAAAGCTTTCCACTTGCAAAGCGTATCTGCCGGGTATATACTAGACTTTTAATAGTCTGAGCAAAAAGTCGATATCTATAACATTTTGCCGAAATTTATAGCAAAGAAAGGGTGAACTGATTGATTCGCGTATTGTTTGTCTGCTTGGGAAACATCTGCCGTTCTCCAATGGCCGAAGCTGTTTTGCGCCACAAGGTAGAGGAGGCAGGGCTTTCCCACCATATACAGGTGGATTCTGCAGGAACCGGGGACTATCACATAGGGGAACCACCCCACAGCGGTACCCGCCGCAAGTTGGAGGAAATGGGAGTATCTTGGGAGGGAATCAAGGCCAGACAGGTGAAGCTCCAGGATTTTGGTACATTTACGTATGTCATTGCTATGGATGAAGAGAATCTCCGCAACCTGCGCAGACTGTCCGGAGGAGATCATCAGGAAAAAATTCGGCTACTTTCTTCTTTTGCGGAGGATAGTCGGTTTGATTGCGGGGTGCATGTGCCGGATCCTTGGTATACCGGGGATTTTCAGCAGACCTACGACCTTGTATCCTTGGGGTGCAGCAGGCTGTTGGACTATCTAAAAACCCAGCTGTAGATACATAAAAAGATATGGCCTTGATCCCCCCAATCAACCGGGAATATTCTAAACATATATAAATGAGATAAACAAAACATATTGGCAACAAACAGAAAAGCTGTTTGTTGCCTTGTTTTTTGACCGTTTGCAAATTAAAATTGCTAAACAATACTAAAAAAAATAGTATTGACAAATTTGGAGAGGGGTGTTATACTACTGACAATTTGAAATACTGCAAGCCAAGTAGTTGGGTTCGACTAGAAAGGAGTGCATCACAATATGTTGCGACACATCTTAAATAGCACGGGGCTTTCAAAGCCGGATTTAGAGAATATACTTTTAGTAGCCAGTAGTATTGCCGCTAATCCTTCCCATTATGGTGAGGTAGCGAAAGGCAAGATATTGGCTACTTTATTTTTTGAGCCAAGTACCCGCACCCGTTTATCCTTTGAAAGCGCCATGCTGCGGCTGGGGGGGCAGGTTATTGGCTTTTCGGATGCCTCCAGTTCCTCCACAGCAAAAGGGGAAACCCCGGAAGATACCTCCCGTACAGTAAGCTGCTACTGTGATGTCATCGCCACCCGTCACCCGGTGGCATACACCCCCCACAAAATGGCGGAGGTTGCCACAGTGCCAGTGATTAACGCAGGGGATGGCGCTAACGAGCATCCCACCCAAACACTCACCGACCTTGTGACCATCCGCCAGCGGTTTGATAGGCTGGATACCCTTACCATCGGTCTTTGTGGGGATTTAAAGCACGGACGTACCGTTCACTCGCTGATTAAGATGCTGGCCCAGTATCCCGGCAACCACTTTGTGCTAATTGCGCCGGATGCTTTGCAGATGCCGGAAGATATTTTGGCTATGTTAAAAGAAAACAACACATCCTACACCTTGTGTGACAGTCTGGAAGAGGCCATGCCCGATTTGGATGTCCTGTACATGACTCGGATTCAAAAAGAGCGGTTTGCCGACCCGGAGGAGTATTTGGCCCTTAAGGGGATATATGTGCTGACACCGGAAAAGATGGCCTATGCCAAAGAGGATATGATAGTGCTTCATCCGCTGCCCAGAGTGGATGAAATTGACCCAGCGGTGGACAATGATGAGCGGGCATGGTATTTTGCCCAAGCACAGTACGGGGTATATGCTCGGATGGCCCTGATAATCGCTCTGCTGGGGTTGGGGGAGAAATGCCGGCAAGAGGAGCTGCGGTTTGTTGCAGGAACCCCTGTACAAGAGGTGCGGGCAAGTTAGCCCCAAAGGATGGATGCCCTGGCAGCAAAAGCAAGATACTAGACGCTGATTGCAGTTGCCAACAAAGAAGCTGGTGATGGACTGTACCTACAGAGAACTATGGCTTAGAGGATAAAGGAGAGAGTATATGAAAAAGCTCATTGACAGACTATACCACGCGGTGGAGGAAAAAGGGCATGTGTGCCTGGGACTGGACACCGACCTGAGCTATATTCCCCAAGACTTTATAGAGCAGCACAGCTCTCCCATTTCGGCACTGGTGGCTTTTAATAAGGAGATTATCGACAGCACACTGGATGTTGTGGCAGTATACAAGGTGCAAATTGCCTATTATGAGGCGTTGGGGCTGGAGGGATTGGGGGCGTATGCCCAAACCCTGGCCTATCTGCGGGAAAAAGGGGCTATCACCATTGGGGATGTAAAGCGAGGGGATATTGCCAAAACCGCCGAGATGTACGCCAAAGCCCACTTCACCGGGGATTTTGAGGTGGACTTTATGACTGTAAACCCCTTTATGGGGATGGATACCCTGGCCCAATACTACCCCTATCTGGAAAAGGGAGACAAGGGGCTGTTTGTTCTGGTGGCCACCTCCAATCCTGGGGCGTCGGATATCGAGGGGATTGTGGGACAAAACGGCGCCACCGTATCCCAGCAGGTGGGGGAGATGGTGATGCAGCAGGGAGAAGCCTTTTTGGGGGAATGTGGTTACAGCGCCATCGGCGCGGTGGTGGGCTGCACCAACAAAAACGAGACACAGAATATCCGCCGGCGAATGGAGCGTTGCTTCTTCCTGATTCCAGGCTATGGGGCACAGGGTGGAATTGCAGAGGATATGGGGAATTATTTGAAGGACTCAAACGGCGGTGTAGTCAACTCCTCCCGTGGGATTTTGCTGGCCTGGAAAAAGCCGGAGTTCGCCCAGATGGGCTTTGCCCAAGCAGCCCGCGCAGAATGTATTCGTATGCGGGACGACATCAAAGCAGTATTGTAAGAACACAAGCCTCCAAGTTGTGGGTAACAAAAGATGGGCCACAGGGATACTCCCTGTGAAGATACATACTTTATAAGCAGCTGAGTTAGATGTAGTATGATTCTTTATATAAATGAAAAAGGTAGGTTAAACACAGTGGAAAATCAAATGGTATTGGATATCCTTCGTGAATGCGGAAGCTTGTTGGAAGGTCACTTTTTATTCTCCAGCGGATTGCACAGTGCTCGGTATTGCCAGTGTGCCATGCTCCAGCAGGACCCCCAAAAGCTGGAAAAGGTTCTGGAGCTGGTGGCCCAGCAGGTTAAGGATTTGGGTGCAACCGCTGTTATCGGCCCTGCTATGGGGGGGATTGTGGCTTCCTATGAGCTGGCACGCCAGCTGGGGGTGCGGGCTATGTTCACAGAACGGGGCGACGACGGTATTATGGCGCTGCGCCGTGGCTTTACACTGAGCCCCGGGGAAAAGGTGCTGATTGCGGAGGATGTGGTGACCACCGGAAAGTCCACCAAAGAAGCGCTGGCAGCCATTGAAGAGTATGATGTGGAGATAGTGGGGCTGTGCTGCATTGTGGATCGTAGAGCAAAGGACATTGAGATGCCTTACCCACTGTATAGCGCCACCCGGTTAGAGGCTGTGGCCTATGCACCGGATGCTTGCCCCATATGTGGAACCGGTCTGCCCCTTGTGAAGCCCGGCAGCCGCAAAATGGTATAGAATACAAAAAGCAATACACCCCCGGTTGTGCGTACTGACCGCGGGTATGGTGTCTTTCGGGGCAAGTGAATTGCCCCTTGGACAAATATAAACTGCTGGGGCAGGGGTATGCCTACAATATGAGCAGGCGGGGACAACCGCCTGCTTTTTCAGTTTATCCCCTTAATTGGTGTTTGTTACAAAAAATATGCAGGAATTTTTACTAGAATATTGTATCACGTTTTGACACATAATCACGTATGTCATTGTGACACACTGTATCATATTTTTGGTGATGAATATGACATATCGA